>NZ_JACARN010000062.1:0-45144 GCF_013386605.1 Pseudomonas sp. IPO3749
GCATCATGGCAAGGGCTTGGGGGAAAAGAAAGCAGGCTATCTATTAATTATGGCGCGCCATACACATGCAAAAAGCCCCGTCACACAGGACGGGGCTCAATCTTGCCGCTTGCAGCTAAAAACTAATGGCTGCTCTTAAAACACCACACCTTGGCTACGCAGGTAATCATCATAGGTGCCGCTGAAGTCGATCACGCCGGTGGCGCTCAACTCGATGATGCGGGTGGCCAGGGACGATACGAACTCACGGTCGTGGCTGACGAAGATCAGCGTGCCTGGGTAGTTCTCCAGCGCCAGGTTCAGCGCTTCGATGGATTCCATGTCCAAGTGGTTGGTGGGTTCGTCCATGAGCAGCACGTTCGGTTTTTGCAGGATCAGCTTGCCGAACAGCATGCGGCCTTGCTCACCACCGGAAATCACCTTCACCGACTTCTGGATCTCGTCGTTGGAGAACAGCATGCGACCCAGGGTGCCACGGATCATTTGCTCGCCTTGGGTCCACTGACCCATCCAGTCGAACAGGGTCACGTCGTCTTCGAAGTCGTGGGCGTGGTCCTGGGCGTAGTAGCCCAGTTCTGCAGCGTCGGTCCACTTGATGCTGCCGGCGTCCGGGGTCAGTTCGTTGACCAGGGTGCGCAGCAGGGTGGTCTTGCCGATACCGTTCGGGCCGATGATCGCTACGCGCTCGCCAGCTTCAACCTGGAAACTGAAGTCTTTGAACAGCGGCTTGCCGTCGAAGCCTTTGGCCATTTTTTCGACCATGACTGCCTGACGGTGCAGCTTTTTGTTCTGCTCGAAACGGATGAACGGGCTTACGCGGCTCGACGGCTTGACTTCGGCCAGTTGGATCTTGTCGATCGCCTTGGCACGGGAAGTGGCCTGCTTGGCTTTCGAGGCGTTGGCCGAGAAGCGGCTGACGAAGGATTGCAGTTCGGAGATCTGCGCCTTCTTCTTGGCGTTGTCCGACAGCAGTTGCTCGCGGGACTGGGTCGCCACGGTCATGTACTCGTCGTAGTTGCCCGGGAACAGGCGCAGCTCGCCGTAGTCCAGGTCAGCCATGTGGGTGCACACGCTGTTCAGGAAGTGACGGTCGTGAGAGATGATGATCATCAGGCTGGAGCGCTGGGTCAGGATGTTTTCCAGCCAGCGGATGGTGTTGATGTCCAAGTGGTTGGTCGGTTCGTCGAGCAACAGCACTTCAGGATCGGAGAACAACGCCTGGGCCAGCAATACGCGCAGTTTCCAGCCTGGGGACACTTCGCTCATCGGGCCAAAGTGTTGCTCCAACGGGATACCCAGGCCCAACAGCAGCTCACCGGCACGGGATTCGGCGGTGTAGCCGTCCATTTCGGCGAATTCGGTTTCCAGCTCGGCCACGGCCATGCCGTCTTCTTCGCTCATTTCCGGCAGCGAGTAGATGCGGTCGCGCTCGGCCTTGACCTTCCACAGCTCTTCGTGGCCCATGATCACGGTGTCGAGCACGGTGAATTCTTCGTAGGCGAACTGGTCCTGGCGCAGTTTACCCAGGCGTACGTTCGGCTCCAGCATGACCTGGCCGCCGGACGGGTCGAGGTCGCCGCCGAGGATTTTCATGAAGGTCGACTTGCCGCAACCGTTGGCACCGATCAAACCATAACGGTTGCCGGCGCCGAACTTGACCGAGACGTTCTCGAAGAGCGGCTTGGCGCCGAACTGCATGGTGATGTTAGCTGTGGAGATCAATTACTTTACCTATCAATGGGTTGCGAGCGTGGCGGCAGGAGCCTTCAGGCATGCGTCAACAGCGACATCAAGGCGCGAAACCCGGTCGCTGAGCAGAAGATTTTGGATGTGTGTTGGAATTTGGCGCGCATTGTCGCATATGTCAGGCGACAGTTGTATGTCCGGCGAAGGATGGTTTTGCCAAGGTCTCCGGCATCGCCAGCCACAGCAGCGCCAACGCCAGTGCCGCCACGCCGGCCAGGGACAGGAAGGCCGCGTTGTAGCCGGCCTGTTGCACGACGAAACCGGCCAGGCTGCTGCTCAATGCCGCGCCCAGGCCGAAGACGGTGGACAGGGCGCCCAGGCTGACGTTGAAGCGCCCGGTGCCTTGGGTCAGGTCCTTGACGATCACCGGGAACAGCGCGCCGAAGATCCCGGCGCCGATGCCGTCGAGCATCTGCACGGCCACCAGCCAGTACGGGTCGCTGGACAGCGTGTAAAGCACGCCGCGCAGCGGCAGGATCATGAAGCCGGCCATCAGCAGAGGCTTGCGTCCCCAGATGTCGGCTTTGAGTCCGACCAGCCAAGCCATCGGCACCATCACCAATTGCGCGGCGACGATACACGCCGACGTCAGCGGCGTGGCCATCTGCAGGTTGATCTGCGCGAGCTTCTGGCTGACCAGCGGCAGCATCGCGGCATTGGCCAGGTGGAACAGGGCGCAGCAGATCGCAAACAACAGCAATGGGCGGTTCGCCAGTAATACCCGCACGCCGGAGGGTTGTTCGTGGTCCGTGTGGTGCTCCGGGTCAAAACCACGGGCGACCTCGTGATCGATCGCCTCTGCGGACACGCAACTGATCGCGACGATACTCGCCACGGCCATGAAGGCCATCAGGTAAAACACCACCACTGGCCCAAACAGATAGGCCAAGCCACCGGCCAACAGCGCCGCGACGGCATTGCCGGCGTGGTTGAAGGTTTCGTTGCGCCCCGTACGGCGGGTGAACGCGCGAGGTCCGGTGATGCCCAGCGAGATTGCGCTGATGGCGGGCGCGAATACGGACGCGGCGACAGCACTGGCGGCCTGGGTTAACGCCACCAGGCTGAAGGAACTGACAAAGGGCAGCAGCAGGCAACTGCCGGTCACCACGATGGCGGCCAGCGCCACCACTGCGCGCTTGCTGCGGGTGCGGTCGATCAGTGCGCCTGCTGGGCCTTGGGTGAGTAGGGCGGCGATTCCTGCCAGGGTCATGACCACGCCGATGCTGGCCGGGTCCCATTTGTGCACGGCCAGCAAGTAAATCGCCAGGTAAGGGCCGAGGCCGTCGCGCACATCCGCCAGGAAGAAATTCAGGCTGTCCAGGGACAAGGCATTACGCAGGTCGGAGTGTTTGGCCACGGCGAGGTCTTCGGAGGCGGCGTTCAAGGGCTGAACACGCATTGCGTTAATGACCCGTGGGCCCTGCGTTAAGTTTCGCCCACTTCTCGGGGTTTTAATCCGAGGGCTCTTGGCTTATTTTCTGGGCCCCGCTGTTATGAATTTCTGGAGACGCAATGGACATGCCCTCAGCTCAACAGGCAATCGCCTGCAACAAGGACGCCTGGGACCAATCCGCCAGCCTGCACAAAACCACGGACACCTGGAACGCGCTGCTCAACAGTGTCGGCGCGGCTGGCTTTTCTTGCCTGGACCCGACGCTGACCGGCTTGCTGCAAGACGTGGGTGTGAACGGTAAGGATGTGGTGCAACTGTGCTGCAACAATGGCCGTGAAAGCCTTTCGCTGTATGGCCTGGGTGCGCGTTCGGTGGTGGGCGTGGATCAATCCCGGGCGTTTCTGCAACAGGCCCGTGAACTGGCCGACGTCTCACCGCACAGCCCCGAGTTCATAGAAAGTGATATCCACCAATTGCCGCAACGTTTGCAGGCGCGTTTCGATATCGCGCTGGTGACCATCGGCGTGCTGGGCTGGATGCCGGATGTGGCGCAGTTCATGCGTCATGTCGCCAGCACCTTGAAACCCGGCGGCACGTTGGTGATGTATGAAACCCATCCGTTCCTGGAGGTATTCGATCCGCGCGCGCCAGACCCTTTCCTGCCGGCCAGTTCCTACTTCCAGCGCGAGCCGTTTGTGCTGCAGGAGTCGATTGTCTATGAAGGCCAGGGCGAGGTGGCAGGACCCACATCCTATTGGTACGTGCATACCCTGGGCGATGTGGTCAATGCTGCTATCTGCGCACAGTTGCAGATCGGCCACCTGCAGGAATACGCGCACTCCAATCGCGAAGAGCTGTACGACCAGTACGAGCACCAGCCGGCGCAGCTGCCGATGTGCTTTACCTTGACCGCCACCAAACTTCCCGGATAACGCCAGGTACACCGGCAAAAAAAGCCCGCGAGGAGAGGCGGGCCAAGGGATTCACTGGAGTAGGTAGGCTTCACCTTATCGCCCCGAAAGTGAAGGCTTTGTGAAAATCCAGTCGCAGGTTCAGATGACGCGCTAATCAGGTCAGACGCACGAAAGTGCGCATGGTTTGACCGGGGCCAGTACTGAATTCGAGGGGGCGGGGCATATGTTCATCGGCTGCAATGAACACAAACTCATTGCCTTGCAGCCGATAACTGGCGGGCAACTGTTTGCCTGCGTCATCGCCTATGGAGTCGATCCAGGTAATGCGCTTGGGGACGGTGCTGCTGTCCAGGAAAAACCGGCCAGCCAGTAATACTTCGCCATCGACGGTCTTCACTTCGAAGTGGTCGCCGGTAATCGTGGTGATTGCCCCAGGCGCGCTGTGGGCGTCGATTGGATTGAGCACACCACTGTCTTCGAGTGAAGTTTGCTCCCAGGCGCCTTGCAGGGCTTGAAAGTCCGGGTCTGGAATGGATGACATACAAATTCCTTTTTGCTGAAGGTTATTTCGACTCTTGTTTCGGTAAAACACGCTGTTCTTTGTCATTAAACGTGCAATTACTCGTAGGAAAAGTCCTGTTTTTACGTTGGCATGCAATTTTTCGTTATTACGAAAAGCAATTGGCGCTAATTTGCCGGGCCGTGGGTAACGTCTTGACACGAACCGTCTATGCTCTGAGGGCTTGTCATAAAGTTATGACACCTGTGTCACTGAAATGAAACCGACTGCTGTTAGGTATAGGTTCAGGGAACTAGGTGGTGTCGTTGCTGGTAAAGGGCCGTGTGTGCCGCGTGCCTGGACGTTGCCCCCTGTTTAGTCAGAAGTTGATCAGGGCTTTTGTAGTAGGGCGCCTAATATCAACTCATCAGGGTGTAAAACAATTTGAACAACGCTCCTCAGCTTCAACATTTATCTTCGGATGAAATCGATCTCTTTGAACTGTTCGGCGCCATTTGGAAGCAGAAAACACTGGTCATCGGCTGTACGCTGGTGATGGGCCTCCTGGGCGTCAGCTACGCGTATCTAGCGCCCAAGGTGTATCAGGTCAGCAGCGTGTTGCGGCCCGCCGCCCTCAATGAACTGGATGCCCTCAACCGCTCTGAAGTCTACAAGCTACCGCCGGCGGATGCGTTGGCCAAAGTCGCCGAGCAACTGGACTCGTACGAAACCCGTTTGGGCTTTTTTCGCGCCAATCCCGTGTTGTTTGAAGCGTTCCAGCAGCCTGGGCGCAGTCTGGAACAGAGTTTCGAGACGTTCAACAATAACGCCATCAGTCTGGTGATGCCGGATCCCAAAACGGCCGACAGTCATTCAATTCGCCTTGAACTGCAGTACCCCAATTCAGTTGATGGGGTGGCGATTCTGAACGGATTCGTGGCTTATGCCCTTGCGCGGCAACAGGAGCAGGTAGGGGCGGACTTCAGGGGTATCGTCAATAATCGCCTCAGCGAAATCAAAGGCAAAATCGAGGCGGCGCGCGCCAGCTATGAAACCGATAAGGCGTCACAGATCGCCAGGTTGCTGGAGGCGGATAAAATCAAGCGCGCTCAATTACACGACGAACTCAGTGCCTTGCGCTTGCAGATGGAAACGCAGCGGACCAGCCGCCTGGCCGAGCTGGCCGAGGCCATCTCGATTGCCAAGGCAATGGGCATCAAGACTCCCACTACACCTTCTGCGATGGGCGCTGAAGCACTGCGCGGCTCCAGCCAAGTGATGCGCACTGAAGTGACCAATCAGAGAATCCCCATGTACTTCATGGGCACCGAGGCGCTGGAAGCCGAGCGAGCTGCCTTGGAGCGACGCACCAACAGTGACTTTACCAGCCCTCGCATTGCTGAAATCGGCAAGGAATTGCATATGCTTGAGGTCAACCGCAAGGTCGAAGTCCTCGGCAGCCGCGAGAATCAAGACATGTTCCTGTACCTGTATGACGTCGAGCGCCTCTGGGCCGAGGAAACTCGGCTGCGTAGCCTCAATACTGATATGAGCACGTTGAAACTGGTAACGGTCGACCGGCAGGCGCAGGAACCGCTGGGACCGATTAAACCCAAAAAGCTATTGATCATCGTCTTGAGCCTGCTGGTCGGGCTGATGCTGGGCGTAGTGGTGGCGCTGATCCGATACTTCGTCCGAGTCCGCCGCCAAAACGGGCCGTTTTCGGTGTACGGGGAGCGCCAGCTGACACCCCGCTAGTCGTCGCTGCACCCATCGCGGGCTTGCCATTCGACAAGCCCGCCCATCCCATTCAGAAGACAGCTTTTCACAATTCCTAGTTAACTTTTAGTTACAACCTGTGGCTAAATAACTGCAAAGGGCCACGAGCCGGGTTGTCACTCAGCCGGTCGTGCCGATTGTGTGAATTGTGATTTCAGGTGCTGCTATCGAACCTCGGCCGTTGTGGGCACGCAGGAGCAGCCTGTTCTCTTCTGACTTGTGACGAAATCTCTTGAAACTCATCATTGTTGTTCTCTACGTTGCCTCGATTGCGTATGTACACCTGCGTGGCCGGGTGCGGCACAAGCTGGGCCGCCAGCTCAGTGATCATTCGACCTTCCTGGCACCGATCAACTGCTTTCTTTATCTCTTCTCCAAACTACCCAGCCGACCGTACCTCTCGCCCAGCGATTTCCCTGACCTGAGCCCGCTCCAGGAACACTGGGAAGAGATCCGCCTGGAAGGGCAGAACCTGATGCGTGCCGGGGAAATCAAGCGTTCCGATCAATATAACGATGTGGGTTTCAATTCGTTCTTCAAATCGGGCTGGAAGCGCTTCTACCTGAAATGGTACGGCGACAGCCATCCTTCAGCGATGAAACTGTGCCCGCGCACCACTGAGCTGGTGCAAAGCATCGGTTCGATCAAGGCCGCGATGTTCGCCGAGCTGCCGCCAGGCTCCAAACTGGTGCGCCACCGTGACCCGTATGCCGGTTCGTACCGCTATCACCTGGGCCTGGATACCCCGAACGATCCCGGCTGCTACATCAATGTGGATGGCGAAAACTACTACTGGCGTGACGGCGAGCCGGTGATGTTTGACGAGACCTACATCCACTACGCCGAAAACACCACGCAGCAGAACCGCATCATCCTGTTCTGCGACATTGAGCGCCCGATGAAGTACCGTTGGGCCGCGGCTTTCAACCGCTGGTTCAGCCGCAACGTGATGGCGGCCGCAGGCTCGCCCAACGATGCCGGGGACAAGACCGGTGGGCTCAACCGCGCCTTTACGCGCCTGTACAAGATCCGCCTGCGCGGCAAGGAGCTGAAAAAACGCAATCGTACGCGCTACTACCTGGAAAAGTGGGCGATCTTTGCTGGGTTGGCGGCGATTTTCCTGCTGATCTAAGGCCCACCTCACGGGCGCTGTTCACTTCGGTGGATGGGCGCCCAGTTTGTCCCACATCTTCTTGCTGATCTTCTGTCGATTGGCATACCCGGCCCACGGATCCGCTTTCAACGCGTTCAAGCGCCTAAGCAAATTGGCAACTGTCCATTGTTGTGCACTGCGCAGGTCCTGCAACTCCTCACGACTGACCGGGACCGACACGGGTAGCCCCGGCCGCGCGCGCACAGAGTATGCCGCTACCGTACTGGCACCGCGTGCATTGCGCAGGTAATCGATAAAGATCTTGCCAACCCGATTCTTGGGCCCCGATGTCGCGCTAAAACGTTCGGGCAACTGCTCGGTCATGAATTGGGCGATGGCCTTGGCGAAGGCTTTGACGGTATCCCAATCGTCTCGGCGCGCAAGCGGCACGACCAGGTGCAGGCCCTTGCCACCGCTGGTCTTGACGAACGCTTGCAACCCCAGCTCATCCAGCACCGACAGGGTCAGTTGCGCGGCCTCCAGCATGGTTTTCCAGGGCAATGCCGGGTCCGGGTCGAGGTCGAGCACAAACAGGTCCGGGGTTTCGATCTTGTCCGAGGTGGCGCCCCAGGTGTGAAACTCTACGCTGCCCATTTGCACCGCGCCGATCAGCGCGCCGACGTTGTCGATTTCCATCAGGCGCGCGTGGCCCGGATCGAGTGCCTGATCCAGGTGCTTGATGTTGGGGATCGCCAGGCGCTCCGAGTGTTTCTGGAAGAACTGCTCGCCCTCGATACCCTCGGGCGCTCTCAGCAGGGACACTGGCCGATGGTGCAGAAAGGGCAGAATCCACTGGCTGATGCTGTCGTAGAACTGCGCCAGTTGCTCTTTTTGCGTACCGCTTTGTTTGTCGATCACGCGGGCTGGGTGAGTGATATTCACATCACTGCGGGTCTTCTTGGCAGGCTTCATGGATTTGGCCGTTCGCGGTTGTTCATGAACAATCTGCGCTGACGGCTTGTCGGTGCGCAGCCCGACGAACGCGGCTTGGCGGACCACGCCCTCGCGTGTCCACTCGGCAAATTGCACCTCACCGACCAACGTCGGCTGCACCCAATGCACGCCCCGCGCTTGGGCACTGGACAGTGGTTTCTCCAGGGGCGATGTCTTGCGCTCCAGCGGCACGAGTTGCGCGTAGATGGCTTTCAGTGACGCTTGATCGAAACCCGTGCCCACACGCCCGGCGTATACCAGGCCGGATTCGTCATTGACCGCCAGCAATAACGCGCCGAACCCCGTGCGTGAACCCTGTGGCCGGGTATAGCCGACGATCACAAATTCCTGGCGCAGTCGGCATTTGAGTTTGATCCAGTCGGCATTGCGGCTGGAGGCATACGGACTGCCCAGGCGCTTGCCGATCACGCCTTCGAGGGCCAAGTCGCAGGCGCTTTCAAAGATGTCACGGTGGTGCGCAGTGAATGCCTCGGAAAAACGTAGCAATTTGCTGCGGCTACCGGCCAGCGCGACCTTTAGAGCGGCACGGCGATCCTCGACCGGCGTCTGGCGTTGGTCTTGGCCGTTGAGAAAGGGGGCATCGAACACGTAGTAGACGATGTCGAGGCTACGGCCAATATCGAAGGCATTTTGCAGCGCCTGGAAGTCCGGCAGGCCATCGCCATTGAGGCTGACCACCTCGCCATCCAGCCAGCTGTCCTTGAGCTTCAGAGCCTGCAACGCCTTGACCTGGCGCGGCAGGCGGTCGGTCCAGTCGTGCCCGTTGCGGGTGAACAGGCGCACTTCGCCATCGCGTATGCGTGTGAGCATGCGGTAGCCGTCGAACTTGATTTCGTATTGCCAATTACCTTCCGGTGCGCGGTCCAGCAGGGTGGCCAACTGCGGGGTGAATTGCTCAGGGAGCTTGGTTTTCCTGGCTTTGGCTGGAGCCTTGGGTTGTCCCACTGAAGCATCGCTGAGCACGCTGTTCGGCTGGGCCTGGACGATATCGTAGTCGTCGGCCGCGCGCGCCTGCGGGTCCTTTTCCTTGATCAGCAGCCACTGTTCCTTGTCGCCGCTGCCCTTCAAACGGGTGCGCACCAGTGCCCAGTCGCCGGACAGTTTCTCGCCAATCAGGGTGAATTTGAGCTTGCCGGCCGCGTAGGCTTTGCGGGGCTCGTCATGGGGCTGCCAGATGCCACGGTCCCACACGATGACATCACCGGCGCCGTACTGACCGGCGGGAATGCTACCTTCAAAGCCGCCGTAGCTCAGCGGATGATCTTCTACATGCACGGCCAGGCGCTTCTGGCTGGGATCCAGGCTCGGGCCTTTGGGCACGGCCCAACTGAGCAGCACGCCGTCGAGCTCCAGACGAAAGTCATAGTGCAGGTTGCGTGCGTCGTGCTTCTGGATCACGAAGGACAGCGCCGACACTTTGCGTTTAGCGCCAGGCGCACTGCCTGCCGGTTCGGCGGTAATCCCGAAATCGCGTTTGCGGTTGTATTCGCTGAGGGGCTTGGACATGACTCAAGAGGCCTTGGTGGATTTTTTCGTGGCTGGCTTCTTCGCGGGTTTGCCGGCCAGGCTGCGTTTGAGCAGTTCCGTCAGGTCGATCACATCGGCGGACTTGCGCTCTTCGCTGTCCTTGGTCTCCACATCCTCGATCTTGCCGGCCTTGGCTTTTTTGGCCACCAGCGCCATGATTTTTTCCTGGAAACTGTCGCGGTAGTCATCGGGCTGCCAGTCGGCGCTCATGTCGTCGACCAGGCGCTTGGCCATGTCCAGTTCGCCCTTGGCCAGGCTCGGTTTGGTCACGTCACTGCCCAGCTCCAGTTCGTCCAGGCTGCGCACTTCGGCCGGCCAGCGCAGCATCACCAGCACCAGCGCCGAGTCCAGGGGCATCAACGCCGCCAGGTGCTGCTTGGTGTGCAGCACCACATTGGCCAAAGCGACCTTGCGGGTTTTCCTGAGGGTTTCCCTTAGCAAGGCATAGACCTTGCCGCCACGCTTGTCCGGCGCGAGGAAGTAGGGGGTGTCGATGTTCTGCAACGGGATCTGGTCGCTGGCGACAAAAGCGATGATCTCGATGGTCTGGGTCGACTTGGGGTGGGCCGAGCGGATTTCTTCTTCGCTGAGCACCACGTAGCGGCCTTTCTCGAACGCAACGCCTTTGACGATGTTGTCCTTGGTCACTTCTTTACCGGTGGTCTTGTTGATGCGCTTGTAACCGACCGGGTCCATGCTGCGCTTGTCCAGCCAGTCAAAGTCGACTCCTTGGGAGGAGGTGGCCGAGACCAGTGAGACCGGGATATGCACCAGGCCAAAGCTGATGGCGCCTTTCCAGATTGCCCGTGGCATAGGTGCGATTCCTTTTGAAGAGGCTGTGTTCTGGTGACTCGGAGGCGGTGGGAAAAGTTTCCCCGAGCAGATGCGCGGACAGATCGTGTTACACCTGATGAGAAACTATTTAGTGTCGAAAGCCGAACCCAAGGCGTAGCGTGTTATCGAAAGCACGTACTCCTCGCCCCAGAGAGGCTTTGTCATGAACAGTTGTATGCGTCACGTAGCAATGCTGGTGTTGGGCCTGGCCCTTATTCCCGCGGCCCAGGCCCAAAACTTGCCCGGCAGCAACAATGGCAACAACGGCCCGATCCACCGGGCCAATCCCAACAGCATGCAGGGCACCCAGCCGAATGCGCCGGCCGTTCGCGGTATCCAGACCGGGCCGACCACGCGCACGCCGACCCTGGAAAACGGCGGCATCGGCAACAGCTACCCCAAACGCAATGCCGCCCCCAGCCGCCCGGCCACCGAAACCAAAGCCCCCACTTATGATGCCAACGGCAATCGCCGGTAAGGATCCCGCCTTATGTTTCTACGCAAACGCCTGCTAGCCGCCCTGTGCGCCACCTCGTTGCTGCCGTTGACCGCCGCTTACGCCGCCGACGCCCAGCAGTTCCCCAGCGAACAGGGCAGCATCACCGCGACGCCGATCGCAAAAGGCCTGGACCACCCATGGGCGGTAGCCTTTTTGCCGGACAAGCAAGGCTTCCTGGTGACGGAGCGCCCTGGTCACCTGCGCTTTGTCAGCCCCGACGGCAAGCTGTCCGCGCCACTGAAGGGTGTGCCGCAAGTCTGGGCCAAAGGGCAGGGCGGTTTGCTGGATGTGGTGTTGTCGCCGGACTTCAAAGAGGACCGCACGGTCTACCTGTCCTATGCAGAAGGTGGCGGCGAGGGCGGTACCGCTGGCACAGCCGTGGGCCGTGGGCGGCTGGCGGCAGACCTCAGTGGCTTGACCGACTTCAAGGTGATCCTGCGCCAGGAGCCCAAGCTGTCGACCGGTAACCACTTCGGCTCGCGCCTGGCGTTCGACCGCGATGGCTACCTGTTCGTGACCCTGGGTGAAAACAACGATCGCCCGACGGCCCAAGACCTGGACAAGTTGCAGGGCAAGGTCGTGCGCATCTACCCGGACGGCCGTGTGCCGGATGACAACCCCTTTGTCGGCCAGCAAGGCGTGCGCCCGGAGATCTGGTCCTACGGCCAGCGCAACCCTCAAGGGCTGGCGCTCAACCCGTGGAGCGGCACGATCTGGGAAAACGAACACGGGCCGCGCGGAGGTGATGAGATCAACATCATCGAGCGCGGCAAGAATTACGGTTGGCCGTTGGCCACCCACGGCATCAACTACTCCCTGACACCGATTCCCGAAGCCAAGGGCAAAACGGTGGAAGGCACAGTGCCGCCCCATCATGTGTGGGAAAAGTCGCCGGGTATCAGTGGCATGGCGTTTTACGATGCGGATCGCTTCAAGCCCTGGCAGCACAACGTGTTTATCGGTGCGCTGGTCAGCCAGGAGTTGATCCGGTTGCAGTTTGATGGCGACAAGGTGATCCACGAGGAACGTTTGCTCGGCGGCCTGAAGGCGCGGATCCGCGATGTACGGCAGGGCCCGGACGGGTTCTTGTATGTGCTGACGGATGAAGATGATGGCGTGTTGTATCGGGTTGGGCTGAATCAGGATTAAGCAGTGGGGCCGGCAAACCGGCCCCACCTGTTTTACAGCCCCAAATCGGACAACCCCGGATGATCATCCGGGCGTCGGCCCAGCGGCCAGTGGAACTTGCGCTCGCTTTCCTTGATCGGTAGATCGTTGATGCAGGCAAAACGATTGGCCATCAGGCCGTTCTCGTCGAATTCCCAGTTTTCGTTGCCGTAGGAGCGGAACCAGTTGCCCGAATCGTCGTGCCACTCATAGGCATAACGCACCGCGATGCGGTTATCGGTGAATGCCCACAACTCCTTGATCAGGCGGTAGTCCAGTTCCTTGGCCCATTTGCGCGTGAGGAAACCTTTGGCTTCTTCGCGGTTATGCGCAAATTCGGCACGGTTACGCCACTGTGTGTCCAGCGTGTAGGCCAGGGACACCCGCTGCGGATCACGGGAGTTCCAGCCGTCTTCGGCCAGGCGGACTTTCTCGATGGCCGACGCGCGGGTGAACGGCGGCAGGGGCGGACGTGTTTCTACAGTCGATGACATTGGCAATTCCTCAATGAATAAGGATTGATCGGAAGTTGCGCCTACTGGCAGGTTCAAAGTCCCAATAACGTTCGCGCCATGCATTGCGCATTATCGGCAGCCGTTGAATCGCCCATCACCAGGGCAACGGTAATGGCGCCATCGATCAGGATCAGCAGTTGCGCGGCCTGCCGTTCGGGGTCGGGGGTGCCATGTGCTTGACACAGTTCAAGTGCGTACTCGAACAGTTTCTGTTTATGCGCCTTGGCCAACAGGCGCACCGGGTCTTGCGGGTCACCGGTTTCACCACTGGTGTTGATGAACGCGCAGCCCCGGAAGTCAGCCGTGCCGAACCAATCCTTCAGCGCGCTGAACAGCGCCAGCAGGCGTTCTCCCGTGCCATCGCGGCGTTCCACTTCAGTGCGCAGCCACTGCATCCAGCGCTCATCGCGACGCTGCAGGGCGGCCATCACCAACTCGTCTTTATTGGCAAAGTAGCGGTAGATACTTTTTCTCGAGACACCGGCGGTCTTCACCAGGAAGTCCATGCCGGTGGCGGCGATGCCATGGCGATAGATCAACTTTTCAGTGACGTCGAGGATAATGTCGCGGGTTTCATTACTGGTCATGTCGTTCATGTTGCGAACAGTAGAACGATCGTTCTTCTTGGTCAATTAAAATTTTTCCACGCGCCGCAGCGAGACCTGAGCACCCCCATGGTGTAAGCTCGGGGCCTCTTCGGATTCGACCCATTGCGAGCCTTATGCCGTCGTTCTTCAAACGCTCCCTGTTGCCCAAACTGCGCGGTTTCCCCCTCACTCCCGATGCCCTTGAGGTGCTGTCTGGCGCCGACGCCTATCGTCGCTGCCTGCTGGAGAAAATTGCCCAGGCCACCCGGCGCATCTATATCGTCGCGCTGTACTTGCAGCAGGACGAAGCGGGGCAGGAAATCTACGACGCCCTGCACGCCGCCAAGGCTGCACGCCCGGAGTTGGACATCGTGGTGGTGGTCGACTGGTTGCGCGCCCAGCGTGGTTTGATCGGCGCCGGCAAACAACCGGGCAACAGTGCCTGGTACCAGGCCATGACTCAAAGCCACAGCAGCGAAGTGCCGGTGTACGGCGTGCCGGTGCAAACCCGCGAGTTGTTCGGCGTGCTGCACCTCAAGGGCTTTGTGATCGACGACACGGTGCTGTACAGCGGCGCCAGCCTGAACAACGTGTACCTGCACAAGTTCGACAAGTACCGCTTCGACCGCTACCACTTGATCCACAATCCAGCGCTCGCCGATTCCATGCAGCACCTGGTGGAGCACGGCCTGGTGGCGTCCAAGGCGGTCAATCGCCTGGACCTGCCCAACCCGCCCACTACCCGCAGCCTGCGCAACGATATCGGCGATCTGCGCAGCCGCCTGAAGCACGCGGCTTACGACACCACGGCCGGGCAACTGCCCAATGGTCACCTGTCAGTCAGCCCTTTGCTCGGGGTCGGCAAGAACAACCCCCTGAACCGGGTGATTCTCGAACTGATCGCCAGCGCCCAGCATCAGCTCACCATCTGCACCCCGTACTTCAACCTGCCGCTGCCGGTGACCCGTGAAATCAACCGCGCCCTGGCGCGTGGGGTGAAGATCGATATCGTGGTCGGCGACAAGACTGCCAACGACTTCTACATCCCGCCCAGTGAGCCGTTCAAGGTCATTGCGGCGCTGCCTTACCTCTACGAAATCAGCCTGCGCCGCTTTGCCAAGCGCCATCAGCCGATGATCGACAGCGGCCAGTTGAACCTGCACCTGTGGCGTGACGGCGATAACACCTACCACCTCAAGGGCATGTGGGTAGACCAGCGCTACACCTTGCTCACCGGCAACAACCTCAACCCGCGCGCGTTCCGCCTTGACCTGGAAAACGCCTTGTTGATCGATGATCCCAAAAGTGAATGGCTGGCGCCGCGACGTACCGAGCTGGCGCAGATTTTCCAGCACACCACGCGGATCGAGCGTTATCAGGACCTGCAAACGCTGCCGGATTACCCGGAGGCAGTCGGCAAGTTCCTGCGCCGTGTCAGCCGTGTGCGGATCGAACGCTTGCTGTACCGCATCCTGTAAACCTGCGGGCAAAAAAAGACCCAGCGCCTTCAACAGGCGCTGGGTCTTTTTTTTGCGTGTCGCTTAGTTCAAGCCCAGCTTGCCGCGCAAGGTGGACAGGTCTTCCGCCAGGGTGTTGACCGGGCCCACCAGGGCCTTGCGATCGTTTTCCTTGACCTTGTCGTAGGTCTCGAAACCACCGTCCTTGGTCTTGTACTTGGCCAGGATCTTGTCCACGGTGGCGAAGTTCTTGTCGACCTTGGCCAGGAACGCTTTGTCTTGTTTCTCGATCTGGCCACGGAACAGGTCGACGATCTTCTTCGCACCGTCGATGTTGCCCTGGAAGTCATACAGGTCGGTGTGGCTGTAGCGGTCTTCTTCGCCGGAGATCTTGGTGGCGGCGACTTCTTCGAGCAGGGCTGCAGCGCCGCCCACGACTTTTTCCGGCGGGAAGGTCAGGCCGTCGACGCGGGTCTTGAGGTCGTTGACGTCGGTGTTGAGCTTGGCGGTCAGCGCTTCCAGGCCCTTGGTGGTGTTCTGCGAGAAAAGCGCGTATTCAATGCGGTGGAAGCCGGTGAAGTCTTCGGCGGTGACGCCTTTTTCGTGGTCGTCGACGCGCGAATCGATGGACGCATCGAGGTCGCTGAACAGCTCGGCGATCGGCTCGATGGACTCATAGTGCACACGGGTCGGCGCGTAGAGTTTCTTGGCGGTGGCCAGGTCGCCCTTATTGATGGCGTCGGTGAAGGCTTGGGTCTGAGTGACCAGCTCGCCGATTTCTTCGGTGACGTAGATCTTGTAGTCCGACACCGGCCCTACCAGGTCCAGCGGTGCGGTAGCGGCGAAGGCTGCCAGCGGCGAAATGGTCAGCAACAACGACAACGCGATAGACGACTTTTTCATGGGACGATTTCCGCTCTGGGTTTGTTTTAGGTATGGGCAGTGGTGTGAGGGTGCGTTGCAGCCAGCAGCGTGCGGCCGATGAAATCCTTGGGCCCGGTGACGCCCGGCAAGGTGAAGAAGTACCCGCCGCCGACTGGCTTGAGGTATTCCTCCAGGGGCTCGCCGTTGAGCCGGGTTTGCACGCTGATAAAGCCTTTCTCCAGGTCAGCCTGGTAGCAGATGAACAACAGCCCCATGTCCAGCTGACCGTTTTTGTTGACGCCGTTGGAGTAGTTGAACGGCCGGCGCAGGATCAGGTTGGCCTGAGTCTGCGGGGTGCGCGGGTTGGCCAGGCGGATGTGGGCATCGAGCTTGGTCACTTTGCCTTCCGGGTCCTTGCTGTAATCGGGCACCTGGGTTTCTTTGTCGCCGTCCATGGGCGCACCGGTCGGCTTGACGCGGCCGATGATGCTTTCTTGTTCTTGCAGTGGGGTACGGTCCCAACGCTCGACGAAGTTGCGGATGATGCGCACCGCCTGATAACTGCCGTTGGCCGCCCAGGCCGGTTCGTCGCTGCCCGGTTGCACCCACACAATCTGGTCCATGGCCTTGGCGTCGTTGGAGTTCGGGTTGGCCGAACCGTCACGGAACCCCAGGAAATTGCGCGCGCTCTGCGCAGGCTCGCCGGGTTTGCTCGGCGCCTGAGGCGGCACGCTGCCTTCCTGCTTCCAGCGCACCAGCAACAAGTCGGGCAGGTTCTTCACGATGTCGCGCAGGGCGTGGATATTGGTGTCCGGGGTGTTGGAGCTGAATTGCAGACTCAGGTCGCCGTGGCACTGCGCCGGTTCCAGCGCATCGTTGGGAAACCCGATCATGCGACTCAAGCGTTTGGGCTTGACGGCGCTGAGGCCGAAGCGCTCATCGAACAGGGATTCGCCGACCGATACGGTGATGGTCAGGTTGTCCGGCGTGACCACCGGGCCGAGGATGCCGGAGTCGGTCGGCGGCAGTTTCGGGTCGACTTGCGGCACGGTGCCGCCGGTCATCAGGAAAGCGATGCGTTCGTTCAGGGTGCGGAACAGGCGCTCCAGGTCTTCGCGGTCGCTCGCCAGCACATCGAACGCCACGAGCATGCCGCAGGCTGGGCGCGGCGTGACGATGCCGCTCTGGTGCTTGCCGAAGAAATCGTGGTGATCCTGGGTCTTTTCGCTGCGCGGTGCGGTGGTGACTTGCTCGGCGGCCATGGCCGGGCAGGTCAGGGTGCTGCCGGCGATGGCGGCGCCGGTGGCAGCCATGCCCAGCAGGACACGGCGGCGAGTAAGGTCAAATTGTTCTGAATCACTCATGTGTGCGGTCGTCTTCACTGCAGGCCGGAGAGGCCAAGGGCGGGGTCGATTCCATCGAGTGCAGCGGCCAGAGCCTTGGCCTTGTCGGCGATCTGCTTGCGCTGATCGGCGGTTACGCTGTCGTAGGTGGCGTAACCCTTGTCGACCTTGAAGACCTGGAGTTCGGCATCAAAGGCGGCGAGGGCGCTGTCGACCTTGGGCAGCAGGTCGGCGGCAGACTTGGTCAGCAGTGGGCGCATCAGGTCGACAACCTTGTGGGCAGCTTGCAGGTTGGCGGCGAAACCATTCAGGTCGACGTGGCTGTAGCGCTCCTCTTCACCGCTGATGGCACGTACATCGGCCAAGCTGTTGAGGTTGCGCACCACAATGCTCACCAGTTGCTCCGGCGGCAGCGACTGGGCGAGCAGTTGTTGCTTGAGCGTGGTGACGTCAGTCAGCAGGCGCTGGGCAACCGGCGCCAAGCCATCGAGACTGCGTTGTTGGAACAGGCTGTATTCCAGGCGGTGGAAGCCGCTGAAGGCTGGGTCCTGCTCGCGTTTTTCAAAGTAGTCGGCGCGGGCGTTGATCGCGTTGTCCAACTCGGCCAGGCGTTGCGACGCGGGGGCCAGGCGCTGGTAAGCCTCGCGTGCCGGAACGTAGAGCGCTTGAGCCTGGGCCAGGTCGCCGGCGTCGACGGCCTGTTGCAAGGCGGTGACGGCCTTGACCAAGGCGCTGCCTTGGCTGCTCAGGTACACGCGGAATTCCGACAACGGCCCGATAAACGCCACCATCGATGGCTTGGCCTTGGCTTGTGCGTCGGATTCGGCGGTCGGCGTTACGTGCAAGGTGCCGCGCGGGTTGCTCAGCAGGCCGCAGGTGATCGCGTAGTCGCCGGGCAGCAGGTTGGCGTTGATCACCTGGCTCAGGCCGGGGGCGATGTTTTCACGTTCTTCAACCACCAGCACGCCGTCGAGGATTTCCCATTCCACCGCGCGGTCGGAGCGGTTGATGATTCGAAAGCTGGCGCGGCCGGCGGGCACCGTCAGTTCATTCGGTTCGCAGGCGTGGCCATGGATGGTCACGGCGATTTCATTGTGGTTGGTCTGGCGCTTGCTGGCCGCCAGTTGCGAGGCGTAATAGAACAGGCCTCCGGCGGCGATCATCACGACCACCGAACCCGCCACTGCCCAGCGCAGGGCGCGGGGTGGCGAGGAGGGTTGAGGAGTAGGCTTGGACAAGAGGCGGTCCTTACTGGCTGGAAACGGAAGAGGGCGAGGCGGCAGGCTTGGACGGTGCGGCGGGCAGGAAGAACATCACCAGCGCCACCACCAGGTAAATCACGTAGGCGCCGAGGGTGCTGATGGTCGGCGCTTCCTGATAGCCGAACATGCCGGCCAGTACCGAGCCCAACGGGCTGTCCATGGGCAGTGCGGCGCTGAAGTCGAAGAGCACGGTTTGCAGGTGATTCCATACCCCCGCTTCGTGCAGGGCTTGCACTGAATTGGCGAGGATGCCGGCGGCCACCACGAGGATAAACAGGCCGGTCCAGCGGAAAAACGCGCCCAGGTTCAGGCGCATGCTGCCGGTATAGATCAGGAAACCGACGATGATCGCCAGGATCAGGCCGAGCAGGGCGCCAATCGGCGCGCCTGGGCCTTCGCTTTGTTGGAACACGGCCAGCAGGAAGAACACGGTTTCCAGGCCCTCACGGGCCACGGCGAAAAACACCATGAGAATCAGCGCGGTGACCTGATGCTTGGAACCAGCCAACGCGTGATCGAGGGATTCGTGCAGGGAATGCTTGATGGAGCGCGCCACCTTGCGCATCCAGAACACCATGGAACTGAGGATACCCACGGCGACCAGGCCGACGATGCCTTCGAACAGTTCCTGCTGCTTTTGCGGGAATTCGGCGCTGACCAGTTCCAGGCCACCGCCGACCAGCAGGGCCAGTGCGGCGGCGAGAAATACACCGATCCACACGGCGGGCATCCACTGGCCACGGCCGGTCTGTTGCAGGTAGCTGGCGATGATGCCAACGATCAATGCGGCTTCAATGCCTTCGCGCAGCATGATGAGGAAAGGAACGAGCATTTGGCACCGCGTCACAACTAGATAGGGTGCTAAGTTGTAACATAATGATACTCATTGCTAAACAACAATTCTTGACGTTTGCTGAACATGGGCTGAACGGTGGTGGCAATGCGCGTCCGCCCTTATGATGCGTGCCATTCTTTGCGCAGCTCTGGATACGCGGTCCACCATGTCGGAAAAAGACACCATCTCCATTCATCTTGTGCGTGAAGCCTTGTTGCAAAGTTGCGACGGGGATGTGGCCCGTGCCGACGTGCTGCATAAAGCCGGCATTGACCCGCAGTGGCTGGCCGAGCCTGCCGCACGGGTTTCGGCCACCACCTACGCACGACTGTGGCGCCTGCTGGCACGGCGCACCGACGATGAGTTCTTCGGGATGGACCCGCGCAAGCTCAGGTCCGGCAGCCTGGCGTTTCTCTGCCGTGCTGCAATGGCGCAGCCGACCCTCGTCACCGCCCTGGAAACTGGGCTCGGGTTCCTGTCACTGATGCTGGAGCGATTGCCCGCTGAGTTGGTGCGTCAGCAAAGCCTGGCGGAGATCGTGCTGGTTGAGCCCGAGGCGGAACCCAAACGAGCCTTCACCTACTTCACTTACTGGATGATCGTCCACGGTGTTGCGTGCTGGCTGGCAGGACGCCGTATTCCAATCCTGGCGATTGAACTGCGCTGCGCAAAGCCGCACTTCTGCGACGACTATCAGGTGATGTTCTCCGACAACCTGCGTTTCGACCGACCCCGCACACGCATGATCTTCTCCGCCGACTGCCTGGACCTGCCGATCAAGCGTACCCCGGAAGAACTCAAGCGTTTCCTGGCCCACGCACCGGCCAATATCCTGGTCAAGTACCGCGACCCCGACAGCCTCGCCACCCGCATCAAGCACGACCTGCGCCAATTGCCCCCCGATACCTGGCCGGAAACCGAAGGGCTCGCTGTCAGCTTGTGCATTTCGGCGTCAACCTTGCGCCGTCGTCTGGCTGAGGAAGGGCAGACCTATCAGGGGCTCAAGGACAGTGTGCGTAAGGAATTGGCGATTGTGTGGTTGGCGGAGCCACAGATCAGCTTTGCCGAGATTGCAGGGCGTTTGGGGTTTGCTGATACGAGTTCGTTTTATAAGGCGTTTCGTAAGTGGGCGGGGTCGAATCCGGGGCATTATCGGAGTTTGATTCTGGGTGAAGCGGGTTAATCAGGACCAAAAAAAACCCCGTGACCGAATGGACCACGGGGCAAAAAATTGGCTGGATGCGACCAACCAAAGGAGCTCTTTACATCACTTGGCGCTGGCGACCACCGTATCCGGCTTCCAACCACCACCCAGGGCCTTGTAGATCGCAACAATGCCGCGATACAGGTCCACTTCGGCCTGGGCCTGGGAGTCTTCGGCGGCCAAGCGCTCACGTTGCGCGTCGAGCAATACCAGGAAGTCCACGGTGCCTTCGCGGTAGCGGATCGCTGCCAGGTCGGCGGCGGCGCGGCTGGATTCGCTTTGGCGGATCAGCGAAACCAAACGTTGCTGACGCTTGCCGTAGTCGCTGAAGGCGTTCTCGGACTCTTCCAGGGCTAACAATACTTGTTGCTCGTAGGTCGCCAGGGCGCCATCTGCCTCGGCATCGGCGCCGCGCAAACGGGCGCGCACGCTGCCCAGGTCGAAGGCTGCCCAGGTGATGCTTGGGCCCAGGGCCCAGGCATTCGCGGCGGACGAGCCGATCTGCGAGCCACGCCCGGCGGTAAAGCCAAGGAAGCCGCTTAGGCTGACCCGTGGGAACAGGTCGGCCTTGGCCACGCCGATACGCGCGGTGGCGGCAGCCAGTTTGCGTTCGGCGCTGAGGATGTCCGGGCGACGTTGCAGCAGTTGCCCTGGATCGCCAATTGGCAACGCCTTGGCAATCGCCGGCAGGTCTTTCGGGCCCAGGTCGACGGTCAGCTTGTCTGGACGCTGGCCGAGGAGGGTGGCGATGCGGTTACGCTCGCGCACTTGCTCGGCCTGCAGTTGCGGCACGCTGGCTTCGACGGCCGCGAGGCGTGCGTCAGCACGCTCCACGTCAAGTTGGTCGCCGACACCGGCATCCCGCAGGCTGACGGTGATGGTGCGCGATTCCTGCTGGTTCTTCAGGTTGTCCAGGGCAATGCGTTCACGCAGTTGCGCACCCCGCAGTTGACCGTAGGCATCCACCAATTCGGCAATCATGGTGACTTGCAGTTGGTACAAGTCAGCCTCGGCAGCCTGCTGGTCGGCGTCGGTGGCTTCCAGGTTGCGCTGGATGCGACCAAACAGGTCCAGTTCCCAAGCCATGTCCAGACCGAGGTCGTAACGCTCGGTCTTGACGCGACTGGTGGTCTGGCCTGGAATCTGGCCTTTGCCCTGGTCGCTGCTGACCCGGCTGGTGATGGTCGGCATGGCGTCGTTGCTGGCGTCATCGCGAATCGCGCGGGCCGCCCGCAGACGGGCAAAAGCGACGCGCAAATCACGGTTGCCTTGCAGCGATTGGGTCACCAACTGGTTGAGGGTCGGGTCTTCGAACTGCTGCCACCAGATGCCTTCGAACTTGGCGTGGTCATACGTTTTGGCATCGGCAGCGGCCGTGATATTGGCCGCCTCCGGTGTCTGGGCTTTGTAGTCCGGGCCCACGGCACAGGCGCTCAGCGCCAGTACCAGCAAGCTCGGCAAAAATACTTTCACACTCATTGCTGTGTCTCCAGCTTCAAGGCCTTGGCCGCTTTGCGTGCCTCTTGGCGCTCCACATAGCGACGGATCAGTACGTAGAACACTGGCGTCAGCAACAGACCGAAGAAGGTCACACCGATCATCCCGGAGAACACCGCCACACCCATGGCATGACGCATCTCGGCACCGGCACCGCTAGACAGCACCAGTGGCACCACACCCATGATGAAGGCGAAGGAGGTCATCAGGATCGGCCGCAGACGCAGGCGGCAGGCTTCCAGTACCGCAGCGAGCGGGTCGAGGCCTTCTGCCTGTTTGTCCTTGGCGAACTCGACGATCAGAATCGCGTTCTTACACGCCAGGCCCACCAGTACGATCAAGCCGATCTGGGTGAAGATGTTGTTGTCGCCGCCCGAGATGATCACCCCGGTAATTGCCGACAGCAGGGTCATCGGTACGATCAGGATCACCGCCAATGGCAGGCTCCAGCTTTCGTATTGGGCGGCCAGTACCAGGAACGCCAGCAGTACGCAGAGCGGGAACACGAACAGGGCGGTGTTGCCCGAGAGGATTTGCTGATAGGTCAGGTCAGTCCACTCGTAGGTCATGCCGTTGGGCAGTTCTTCTTTCAGCAGTTTCTCGATCGCCGCTTCTGCCTGGCCCGAGCTGTAGCCCGGTGCAGCGTTGCCGTTGATTTCAGCGGTGATGAAGCCGTTGTAGTGCATCACGCGGTCCGGCCCCGAGGTATCGCTGACCTTGATGAAGGTCGCCAGCGGGATCATCTCGCCTTTGTTGTTGCGCACTTTCAGCTGGCCGATCTGGTCTTCATCCAGGCGGAACTGTTGCTCAGCCTGTACGTTGACCTGGTAAGTCCGGCCGAAGCGGTTGAAGTCGTTGGCATACAGCGAGCCAAGGTAGATCTGCAGGGTGTCGAAGATGTCGCTGATCGCCACGCCGTGGGTCTTGGCCTTTTCACGGTCGATGGCGGCATCGACCTGTGGCACGTTGACCGTGTAGCTGGTGAACAGGCCGAACAGCTCCGGCGTGGTGCGGCTCTTGGTGATGATGTTCTGCACTTCTTTGTACAGCTCGTCGTAACCCAGGTTGCCACGGTCTTCGATCTGCAGGCGGAAACCACCAATCGTACCCAGGCCCTGTACCGGCGGCGGTGGGAAGATCGCCATGTAGGCTTCCTGGATCTCGCTGTATTTACCATTCAACGCGCCGGCAATCGCACCGGCCGACATGCTCGAGTCTTTACGCTCGTCGAACGGTTTCAAGGTCACGAACACAATGCCGCTGTTCGGGCTGTTGGTGAAACCGTTGATCGACAGGCCAGGGAAGGCTACGGCGCTTTCTACGCCCGGTTGTTTCAGCGCGATGTCGGACATGCGCTTGATCACGTCTTCGGTGCGGTCCAGGCTTGCGGCGTCCGGCAATTGGGCGAAGGCCACCAGGTATTGCTTGTCCTGGGCCGGTACGAAACCGGTCGGCGTGTGGGCAAAACCGAACCAGGTCAGCACCATCAAGCCGGCATACAGGAACAACGCGATACCACTGCCGCGAATGACCCGACGCACGGTGCCGACGTAGCCGTGGCTGGCTTTGTCAAAGAAACGGTTGAACGGTTTGAACAACCAGCCACCGAAGAGCTTGTCGAGAACCTTGGAGAAACGATCCTTCGGCGCGTCATGGCTGCGCAGCAACACAGCGGCCAGGGCAGGGGACAAGGTCAGTGAGTTGAACGCCGAGATCACCGTCGAGATCGCAATAGTCAGAGCGAACTGTTTATAGAACTGTCCGGTCAAGCCGCTGATGAATGCAGCCGGGATGAACACCGCACACAGCACCAACGCGGTCGCGATGATCGGGCCGGTCACTTCGCTCATGGCTTTTTCAGTGGCCGGGAACGGTTCCAGGCCCAGCTCGATGTTCCGCTCGACGTTCTCCACCACCACGATGGCGTCGTCCACCACGATACCGATGGCCAGTACCAGGCCGAACAGCGATAGCGCGTTGAGCGAGAAGCCGAACAGGTGCATCACCGCAAACGTACCGATCAACGATACCGGCACCGCCACCAACGGAATGATCGAGGCGCGCCAGGTCTGCAGGAACAGGATCACCACCAACACCACCAGGATCAGCGCTTCGAAAAGGGTATGCACCACTGCCTCGATGGAGCCGCGCACGAAGATGGTCGGGTCATAGACGATGCTGTAGTCCATGCCTTGCGGGAAGCTCTTTTTCAGCTCTTCCATCTTGCCGCGCACTTCGTTGGAGATCTCGATCGCGTTGGAGCCTGGGCGCTGGAAGATCGGGATCGCCACGGCCGGCTGATTGTTCAGCAACGAACGCAGGGCGTATTGGCTGGAGCCCAGCTCCACCCGTGCGATGTCTTTGAGGCGGGTGATTTCACCGTTATCGCCGGAGCGAATAATGATGTTCTCGAACTCTTCCTCGGTCACCAGGCGACCTTGGGTGTTCACCGACAACTGGAATGCGGTGGCGGTCGGTGCAGGTTGCGCACCCAGGGCACCGGCGGCCACTTGACGGTTTTGCTCACGGATCGCGGTCACCACATCGGTGGCCGTCAGGTTGCGCGAAGCGGTCTTGTTCGGGTCCAGCCACACCCGCAGGGAGTAGTCGCCCATACCGAACAGTTGCACGTCGCCTACACCGCCCAGCCGTGCCAGCTCATCCTTCACGTTAAGCAAGGCGTAGTTGGACAGGTAAAGCATGTCGTAGCGCTGATCCGGGGAGGTCAAGTGCACCACCATGGTCAGGTCGGGGGAGGCCTTGTCCACGGTGATACCGATGCGCGTCACTTCTTCAGGCAGTTTCGGCTGAGTCCGGGTCACGCGGTTTTGCACTTGCACCTGCGCGTTGTCCAGGTCGGTACCCAGGGCGAAGGTGATGGTCAGGGTCAGCTTGCCGTCGGCGGTCGACTGCGAGGACATGTACAGCATGTTCTCGACGCCGGTGATCGCCTGCTCCAGCGGAGCGGCCACGGTTTCACCGATGACTTTGGGGTTGGCGCCCGGGAAGTTGGCACGGACCACGACGGTCGGCGGCACCACTTCCGGGTATTCGCTGATCGGCAGTTGGAACAGCGAGATTGCGCCGGCGATCAGGATCAGCAGCGAAAGCACTGCTGCGAAGATCGGCCGCGAAATGAAGAACTTGGAAAAATTCATCTTGAGTCGTATCCCTTAACCGCGTGGAGTCGCAGCGCTGGCAAGTTTGGGCGCGGCTTTATCCGGCGCCACTTGTTCCAGGTTGCTGGCTTCAAGCGCTTGTCGTTGTTGGGCCAAGGCGGCGAGGGTTTCCTTGCTGGCCATCGGAATGGTTTCCGGAGCGACCGGCGATCCTGGGCGCACGCGTTGCAGGCCCTTGACGATGATGGTGTCTTCTTTATTGAGGCCGCTGCGCACGATGCGCAAACCTTCGATTTTCGGCCCCAGTTCTACCGAGCGATACGCGGGCTTGTCGCCTTCCATCACCAGCACGAACTTCTTGCCGAGGTCGGTGCCGACGGCTTCGTCGTTGATCAGCACGGCGGAGTAGGTGCCGCTGCCGACCAGCTTCAGGCGGGCGTACAGGCCAGGGGTGTATTCGCCCTTGCTGTTATCGAACACGGCGCGACCCCGGATGGTGCCGGTGGCCGGGTTGACCTGGTTGTCGACGAAGTTCATCTGGCCCAGGTGCGGGTTACCGGTTTCGTTGGACAGGCCCAGGTAAACCGGGGTGGTCGCACCGCGACGGCCTTGGCGAGCCAGTTCGGTGTACTTGAGGAACACGCGCTCATCGGCATCGAAGTAGGCGTAGACCTTGTCGGTGGAGACCACGCTGGTCAGCGCGGTGACATCGGCGGTCACCAGGTTGCCGGCAGTGATTTCGGCACGGCTGACACGGCCGCTGATCGGCGACGTGACGCGGGTGAAGCTCAGGTTCAGCTTGGCCAGGTCCAACTGCGCCTGGATCCCGGCGACAGCGGCGCGGGCTTCCTGGGCGGCGGTGGTACGCGAGTCGGCCAGTTCGGCGGAAATCGCATTGCTCTGGCGCAGGCGCTCGCCGCGTTGAGCTTCGTTATCGCTGCGGGTGGCCGCGGCGCGGGTTTGTTGCAACTGGGCTTCAAGGCGACGCACTTCAGCCTGGAACGGACGTGGGTCGATCTGGAACAGCAGGTCGCCTTTCTTGACCAAAGCGCCTTCGGTGAAAGCGACTTGGTCAATCTGGCCAGACACGCGCGGACGAATCTGCACGGTTTCCGGGGCTTCAAGGCGACCAGTGAACTCATCCCACTCGTTGACCGGTTGTTCCAGCACCTTGGCCACACTGACTTTGGCAGCTGGCATGGCGGCCGCTTGGTCCGGGGTCTTGCCGCACGCGCTCATCACCACCACGGCCAGGATCGCCAGGGGGAAGCGCAAATGTTTGAGTGACTGTTCCATGAGGTGCATCCGCCAATGTATTTGAGATGGGCGGATCATGCGCGGCGATGTGCTATGTCACGAATCGAATGAAGCAAAGGTAACTATCATTCGGAATGATATAAGCGCGGGATTAGCCCTCTAGCATGGGGGTTTCGTTAGCAGGCTATCAATGAGATTAATGGCAAAAGTCTTTTGCCGTACCGGTAAGGAACCTGATTGCGCCGCTCAGGGTCTGGCCGGTGCAGGACACCTCAAGATTGTTTCGGAATAAATCAAACTGAAGATCCAGCGCCCGCCAATAGCGCGGTAGAAGGCGGTTCGCGTGGGTTCCATACCCGCTGAGTATTCCTTGAGACCTTATCCATATTGGACGCCTTGCACCGCCAAGCGTCAGCTTGAACCCTATAACTATAAAAGAGGCGCAACCATGACCGTGCTATTGAGTGAGCGCAGCCAGATTTTCCAACGTGCCGATGCCTATGCGGTCTCCGACTACGTCAACCAGCATGTCGGCAGCCACTGTATTCGCCTGCCACCTCGTGGGCGGCCACAGGCGAGCATCAGCCACCGCACCTTTTCCAGCCTGGACCTGTGCCGGATCAGCTACGGTGCGCCGGTGCGAGTGACGTCGGATGCGCTGCAAACCATCTATCACCTGCAAATCCTGCTGAGCGGTCACTGCCGCTCCAATGCCCGTGGGGTAGAGCAGGTCTTCCAACCCGGTGAGATCCTGCTGATCAACCCGGATGACCCGGTGGACCTGACCTATTCCGCCGACTGCGAGAAATTCATCATCAAGTTGCCGGTGCGCCTACTGGAGAACGCCTGCCTGGAACAGCGTTGGACGCTTCCGCAACAGGGCATCCGTTTCGCCACGGCGCGGCATGCGCTGAGTGAGATGAGTGGGTTCCTGCAACTATTGGGGCTGATCTGCCATGAGGCTGAAAACGCCGCCGAGTGCGAAGTACAAGGCCTGTATGAACGCATCGTGGCGAATAAACTCTTGGCGCTGTTGGCCAGCAACGTGTTGCGCGTTGCCCCGCAAGCGGCTCAAGGCGGTGGTTTCGAAGCGGTGCGCCAGTTCATCGAGGAACACCTGACCGAAGACATCAGCGTCGAACAACTGATGGCCACCGCCAAGGTCAGCGAGCGTTCGCTCTATACCCTGTTTGAACGTCAGGTCGGCCTGTCTCCGCGCGACTACGTGCGTCAACGCAAGTTGGAGCGCGTGCACGCGCGCTTGCAATTGCCCTCGGCTCGTAGCGTGACCGAAGTTGCGCTGGATCATGGCTTCGTGCATTTGGGGCGCTTTTCCGAGGCCTACCGCAAACGCTTCGGCGAATTGCCGTCGCAGACCTGGAAACGCCAGCGCTGACAGCCTGCGCCCGGCGGATAACGTTTTGCAGCCAACGGATATTGAGGAGTGGAGCGTGCCCCTACAGTGAAGGCGCCTGATACAAGAACAACCGAGGGCCTACCCCATGATCAGCACGCTCGACCGCCTCGCCCGGCAACTCGGCGAATCCGTCCAGGAAGATCCCGCCACCGGGGTGTTCCGCTGCCGCCGCGACATCTTTACCGACCCTGACCTGTTCGCACTGGAGATCAAACACATCTTCGAAGGCGGTTGGATCTACCTGGCGCACGAAAGCCAGGTGCCCGAGATCAACGACTACTTCACCACCTGGATCGGCCGCCAACCGGTGGTCATCACTCGCGATAAACACGGCACCCTGCATGGCCTGGTCAACGCCTGCGCGCACCGTGGCGCCATGCTCTGCCGGCGCAAGCAAGGCAACAAAGGCTCGTTTACCTGTCCGTTCCACGGCTGGACCTTCAGCAACACCGGCAAGTTGCTCAAAGTGAAGGACCCCAAGACCGGCGCTTACCCGGACAGCTTCGACTGCGACGGCTCCCACGACTTGACGCGCCTGGGTCGTTTCGAAAACTACCGTGGCTTCCTGTTTGGCAGCCTCAGCGAATCCGTACCGGAACTCAGCGATTACCTGGGTGAAACCCGTGTGATCATCGACCAGATGGTCGACCAGGCGCCCTTGGGCCTGGAAGTGCTGCGCGGCAGCTCCTCCTATGTGTACGACGGCAACTGGAAGCTGCAGATCGAGAACGGCGCCGACGGTTATCACGTCAGCTCGGTGCACTGGAATTACTCGGCGACCATGGGCCGCCGCAATTATGAAAGCGAAGGCACCCGCACCGTGGACGCCAATGGCTGGTCGAAAAGCCTGGGCGGCGTCTACGCCTTCGAGCACGGGCATATCCTGCTGTGGACGCGCCTGCTCAACCCCGAAGTACGCCCGGTGCATGCTCACCGCGAGGCCCTCGCCGAGCGCCTGGGCCAGGAGCGCGCCGACTTTATCGTCGACCAGACGCGCAACCTGTGCCTCTATCCCAACGTGTACCTGATGGACCAGTTTTCCACCCAGATCCGCGTGGTGCGGCCGATTGCCGTCGACAAGACCGAAGTCACCATCTATTGCATGGCGCCCATCGGCGAAAGCGCCGAGGAGCGCGCCACCCGTATCCGCCAGTACGAAGACTTCTTCAACGTCAGCGGCATGGGTACGCCGGATGACCTGGAAGAATTTCGCGCCTGTCAGACCGGCTACCAAGGCGCGACCACCCTGTGGAACGACCTCAGCCGTGGCGCCAAACAGTGGGTCGAAGGCGCCGATGAAAACGCCCGCGCCATGGGCATGCAGCCGCAGCTCAGCGGGATCAAGACCGAAGACGAAGGCCTGTTCGTACGCCAGCACGCCCATTGGGCACAGAGTCTGCAACGCGCCATCCAGCACGAGCAGCAGGGCCTGATTGCCAGCGACAAGGCGGTGCTGTCATGAGTACCTCCCGCGACCGCCTGCTCGACTTTCTCTACCGCGAAGCGCGCCTGCTGGATGATCGCCATTGGGACGCGTGGCTGGAGTGCTACTCGCCCAAGGTCGAATTCTGGATGCCGGCGTGGGACGATCACGACACCCTCACCGAAGACCCGCAAAGCGAAATCTCGCTGATCTACTACCCCAGCCGCGATGGCCTG
The DNA here is from genome assembly GCF_013386605.1 of Pseudomonas sp. IPO3749. Lineage (NCBI taxonomy): Bacteria > Pseudomonadati > Pseudomonadota > Gammaproteobacteria > Pseudomonadales > Pseudomonadaceae > Pseudomonas > Pseudomonas sp. IPO3749. The sequence continues at coordinate 29,482 of NZ_JACARN010000062.1, forward strand.
GAAGACCGCGTGTTCCGCATCAAGACCGAGCGCTCCAGCGCCAGTACGCCGGAGCCGCGAACCGCGCACCTGATCACCAACCTCGAAGTGCTGGCCGACGACGGCGAGCACGTGATGTTGCGCTTCAACTGGCAAACCCTCAGCCACCGCTACAAGACCACGGACACGTACTTCGGCACCTCGTTCTACAACCTCGATATGCGCGGCGAACAGCCGCTGATCACGCGCAAGAAGGTGGTGCTGAAAAACGACTACATCCATCAGGTCATCGACATCTACCACATCTGAGGACGCCCCAATGACGTACGCCATTGCCCTGAACTTCGAGGATGGGGTCACCCGTTTCATCGACTGCAAGGTAGGTGAAAAGGTCCTGGATGCGGCCTTTCGCCAACGTATCAACCTGCCCATGGATTGCTCGGACGGTGTCTGCGGCACCTGCAAATGCCGCTGTGAAACCGGCGCCTACGACTTGGGTGACGACTACATCGACGACGCCCTCAGCGAGGACGAAGCCCAGCAACGGCAGGTGCTGACCTGCCAGATGGTGCCGCAGTCCAATTGCGTGATAGCGGTGCCGGTGCCCTCCAGTACCTGCAAGACTGGCACTGCGCAGTTCGCCGCAACGCTCTCGCGTATTACCCCGCACGCCGATGCGGCGCTGGAGGTGTGTTTCGAGCTGGACCAGGCACCGGCTTTCCTGCCGGGCCAATACGTGAATATCGGTGTGCCGGGCAGCGGGCAGACTCGTTCCTATTCGTTCAGCAACCGCCCCGGCGACACGTGCGCTTCGTTCTTGATCAAGCATGTGCCCGGCGGGTTGATGAGCGGCTGGCTTGCACAGGCAGAGGTGGGTGACGCCGTGCCGATGACCGGCCCCCTGGGCAGCTTTTATCTGCGCGAAGTGACACGGCCTTTGGTGCTGTTGGCCGGTGGCACCGGGCTGGCGCCGTTTTTGTCGATGCTCGAAGTGCTGGCGGAGCGTCAAGAGACGCGCACGATCACGCTGATCTACGGCGTGACCCGTGACGCGGACCTGGTGATGGTCGAGGCGCTGCAAGCGTTTGCCCAGCGCCTGCCGAACTTGAGCGTCGTCACCTGTGTGGCCGACCCACAGACCGCCCATCCGCGCCAGGGCTATGTCACCCAGCACATGGCGAACGACCTGCTTAACCACGGTGACGTCGATGTGTACCTGTGCGGCCCGCCGCCGATGGTGGATGCCGTGCGCCAGCACTTCAAGCAACAGGGCGTCAGCCCGGCCGGCTTCTACTACGAGAAGTTCACGCCCAACGCCATCGTCACCGGCGACGCCGCCTGAGGAAACCCACATGACACTACGTTTCAACAACCAGGTCGCGCTGGTCACAGGCGCAGCACAGGGCATTGGCCGGCGCGTTGCCGAGCGCTTGCTGGAGGAGGGCGCCTGGCTGGTGGCGGTCGATCGTTCGGAGCTTGTGCATGAATTGCAGCACGCGCGGGCGCTGACCCTTACCGCCGACCTGGAGCAGCACGCCGAATGCGCACGGGTGATGGCGCAGGCCAAGGCGCGTTTCAAGCGCATCGACATCCTGATCAACAACGTCGGCGGCACCATCTGGGCCAAACCCTTCGAGCACTACGCCGAGCCGGAAATCGAAGCGGAGGTGCGCCGCTCATTGTTCCCCACGCTGTGGTGCTGCCACTGCGTGTTGCCTTACATGCTGGAACAGGGCAGCGGCGCCATCGTCAACGTGTCGTCGATTGCCACGCGCGGCATCAATCGGGTGCCCTATGGGGCGGCCAAGGGCGGGGTGAATGCGCTGACCGCCTGCCTGGCCCTGGAAACCGCCGGCCGTGGCATTCGCATCAACGCCACGGCACCCGGCGGCACCGAAGCTCCGCCACGGCGCATTCCGCGCAACAACCAGCCGCAAACCGAACAGGAACGCGTCTGGTATCAACAGATCGTCGATCAGACTCTCGACAGTAGCCCGATGAAACGCTACGGCAGCATTGACGAGCAAGTCGGCGCGATCCTGTTCCTGGCCTCTGACGAAGCCTCCTACATCACCGGCGTGACCTTGCCCGTAGGAGGCGGCGACCTGGGCTGAGCGCCATTACCCCTGCAGACACTGACTCACAACAACAATAAAGAGAGCACTGCCATGCGTACCCATGACGTTCATTCGATTATCGATAATGCCCGCTTCAGCCGTTTTCACTGGAGGGTGGTGGGCCTGTGTGCCTTGCTGTTGATCTTTGACGGCTATGACTTGTTTATCTACGGCGTGGTGCTGCCGTCCATCATGAAAGAATGGAGTCTGTCGCCGCTGCAGGCCGGTGCGCTGGGCAGTTATGCGCTGTTCGGCATGATGTTCGGCGCGCTGGTGTTTGGCAGCCTGGCGGACCGGTTCGGGCGCAAAAAAGGCATCGCCGTGTGCTTCGCGCTGTTCAGCGTTGCCACGGTGATCAACGGGTTTGCCAGCAGTCCCACCGAATTCGGTATCTGCCGTTTTATCGCGGGCCTGGGCTGCGGCGGCCTGATGCCCAACGCGGCGGCGCTGATGAACGAATATGCGCCGAAGAAACTGCGCAGCACCCTGATGGCGGTGATGTTCAGCGGCTATTCCCTGGGTGGTATGTTGGCGGCCAGTGTCGGGATTTTCATGCTGCCCAACTATGGCTGGTCGTCGATGTTTTTCGCGGCGGCTATTCCTCTGTTGCTGCTGCCTTTGATCGTGTATTGGCTGCCCGAATCCATCGGTTTTCTGGTGCGTCAGGGTCGCCAGGAGCAGGCGCGGGCGTTGCTGATGCGACTGTCGCCGGGTACGCAGATCGAGGCAGGTGATGAACTGCTGCTTAACGAAGTGAAAGCCAAGGGCGCTTCGGTGGTGGAGCTGTTTCGCCATGGGCTGGGCGTGCGCACGGCGATGGTCTGGACCGCGTTTTTCTGCTGTCTGTTGATGGTATACGCACTGAGTTCATGGCTGCCCAAACTGATGGCGGGCGCCGGTTACAGCCTGGGGTCCAGTCTGTCGTTCCTGGTGGCATTGAACCTGGGCGGTATGGCCGGGGCGCTTGTCGGAGGCTGGCTGGGTGACCGGTTGAACCTGATCAAGGTGATGATCGGCTTCTTCGTCACTGGTGTGGTTTCCATCAGCTTGCTGGGGATCAACAGCCCGATGCCGGTCCTGTACCTGCTGATCTTCCTCGCAGGCGCCACCACCATCGGCACGCAAATCCTGCTGTATGCCGCTGCGGCGCAGCTCTACGGTTTGTCCATGCGTGCCACCGGCCTGGGTTGGGCGTCCGGGATCGGTCGCAACGGCGCAATCGTCGGCCCATTGCTGGGCGGCGCCTTGATGTCTGCGGAGCTGCCGTTGCAGCTCAACTTCCTGGTCTTTGCCATTCCGGGTGCGATTGCTGCGCTGGCGATGATGACCTACGCCCTGAGTCAGCGTCGGCCGCGCAGCCATCTGGAGGCTGCTGGCGTGCGTTGATCTGCCACCGTCGATAACAACAATTAAAAGAGCACCGACATGAATCAACAGACCCTACAGCGTATCTGGCTGCCCCTACTCGGCATGCCTTTGGCGGCGACCGCGTCCGAAGGCGGCTTTTTCGAAGGCTCGAGTGCCACCTTGCAAGCCCGCAACTATTACTTCAGCCGTGACTTCTCCGACATTGTCGGGGCCAACAAACAATCCAGGGCCGAAGAGTGGGGGCAGGGTTTTATCCTCACCTATAAATCCGGTTACACACCAGGGCCTGTCAGCTTCGGCCTGGATGCGCTCGGCACCCTGGGCCTCAAGCTCGACAGCAGCCCGGACCGGGTCAACAGCGGCTTGTTGCCGGTCAAGGACGATGGCCGTGCGGCAGATGACTACAGCCGCCTCGGCCTGACCTTCAAGGCGCGGGTTTCCAAGACTGAGCTGAAAGTGGGTGAATTACAGCCCAACCTGCCGGTGCTCGCCTTCAGCGATATCCGCCTGCTGCCGCCGAGTTATCAAGGGGTGAGCATCAGCTCCAATGACGTCGCTGGCCTCACGCTACAGGCCGGGCACCTGAGCACCACTAGCCTGCGTAATGAGGCCGGCGACGAAAAGATGATCGCCATGCTCGGCCACGTGCCGCAGCGCAGTGCCGACAGCGACGCCTTCAACTACGTCGGCGGCGACTACGCCTTCAATGGCAACCGCACCAGCGTCAGCCTCTGGCGCGGCCAGTTGCAAGACATCTATGCGCAGAACTTTCTTGGCTTCAAGCACAGCCAGCCGATGGGTGATTGGGTGCTGGGGGCTAACCTGGGTTACTACGCAGCGCGAGAGGACGGCGATAAATTGCTCGGCAAGATCGACAACCAGGCGTTTTTCTCGCTGCTGTCGGTCAGGCGGGGCGGTCATACCGTCTATGTCGGCTACCAGGCGATGTACGGTGACAGCGCGTTCCCACGGGTGTTTGCCAACGTCACGCCGCTGGGCAACGAGGTGCCCACCTATGAGTTTGCCTACACCGACGAGCGCTCCTGGCAAGTGCGCTACGACTACGACTTCGGGGTACTCGGGCTTCCAGGGTTGATCACGACGGTGCGTTACATCACCGGCGACAACGTGAACACCGGGGCCGGTTACGAGGGCAAGGACCGCGAGCGTGACCTGGATATCGGCTACGCCGTGCAGAACGGTGCTCTGCGCGGCCTGGGTATACGGTTGCGCAACGTCATGGCGCGCTCCAACTACCGCAGCGATATCGACGAGAACCGGCTGATCCTCAGTTACACCTGGACGCTGCTTTAAACGCCACCCTGGCACGTGCCCATCACCAGGTAGTTCACGCTATGGCTGACGCCCTGGCTGTCGACGTACACCAGGGTCGCGGGCTCGACCTGGCAACTGCCTGGCACGGGCGTCACGGAAACGATGCGCTGGATATCCGGCGCAGCGTTCTCGGGATTGCCTTGGGCAAAGGCACCGCTGGCGGTAAAAAGCAGGATAAGGCTGAAAAATTTGATCTTCATGCGATGGCCCTCGGTCAGTGGTTTCAGTTTAGTCAGAACCGCGCAGGGTTAAAGACAGGGGCAGGTAAATGACTCATACGGATTACGTAGCAATCGCGGGGTAACGCTGATGGACATGCTCAACGGCATGCAGGTATTCGCCCGTGTGGTGGACAGCGGCAGCTTCGCAGCGGCCGCCGAAACCCTGGAATTGTCGGGGGCACAGGTGTCCCGGTTGGTTTCCGAGCTTGAGAAACGCCTCCAGACGCGCCTGCTGCAACGCACGACTCGACGTCTTTGCCTGACGGAGTCGGGCGAGCGTTTTCTGCTGCGCTGTCGTGACATTCTGGAAGACGTCAGGGAGGCGACGGCAGAAGCCAGTGGCGCTCACCTCAACCCCCGTGGGCGTCTGCGTGTGCATTGCATGAGCGGCCTGGGCGTGCTGATCACCCCGCTGGTCGCCCGATACAGCGAGCGATATCCGCACGTCGGCGTGGAGCTGACACTTTCCCAGCACACCCCGGACCCGCTGGAAGAAGGCCACGATGTGGTGATTTCGATTGCCCGCTCGCTACCGGACTCCGCGCTGGTCAGCCAGACCATCGGCCAGTTGTTCAGCGTGCCCTGCGCTGCGCCCCGGTACCTGCAACGGCACGGCGTCCCCGAACAGCCGGAGCACCTGAGGCAGCATCAGCGCCTGCATCTGCAAGACTTCCAGGAAGATGCCTGGTTGTTCACTGGTGAATCAGGTGAGATCGCGATTGCACCCGGTGACAGCTTCAGGACCAACGTGGCCGACGCCATGGTCAAGGCGACACAGGAGGGCATGGGCATCAGCCTTTTGCCGTTTTTCAGTGTCTCCCAGGCGTTGCAGGACGGCTCGCTGGTGCGTTTGCTGCCGGATTACCGGCTGCGCGAACGCAGTATTTTCGCGGTGTACCCGTCGCGGCGCTTTCTGGATGCCAAGGTGCGTACGTGGGTGGAGTTTTTGCAGGCGCAGTTGCCATTGCTACTGTCGCAACATGTCCGAGTGATTGATGCCCCGGCGTATGCCGCCCAATCCGCTGTAGCCCTGGTCAGGCGGCGGTTGCCGTGAGGTGCCGACCCGGGATCGCAGCAATCAGCTCCCGTGTGTAATCACTCGTCGGCCGATTGAATATCCGCTCCACCGAACCCTGCTCAACTACCCGGCCATTGCGCAACACCAGCACCTCATGCGCGAAGTTGGCCACCACCGACAGGTCATGGGACACCAGCACATAGGCAATGCCCATCTCCCGTTGCAGCTCTTCCAACAAATCCAGAATGTGCGCCTGCACCGACACGTCGAGCGCGCTGACCGGCTCATCCAGCAGCAACAGGTCCGGCTTCAACGCCAGCGCCCTAGCAATGGCGACGCGTTGGCATTGGCCGCCGGACAGTTCGCGTGGCAGGCGGTCCAGGTAGCTGACTGGCAGGTGTACGCGACTGATCAATTCCCGCGCGGCCTGTTCCAACGCCGGCCCCTTGAGCAAGCCGAACGAGACCAGTGGTTCGACGATGCTGTCGAACACGGTGAAGCGAGGGTCCAGCGCGGCGAACGGGTTTTGCTGCACCAGTTGCAGGCGCTGGCGCAGCGGGCGGAAGTCGCGCCAGCTCAGGTGCGTGACGTCCTGCTGTTCGAACCAGACCTGGCCATGGCTCGGCTTTTCCAAGCCCAGGGCGATGCGCAATGCAGTGCTTTTGCCCGAACCCGATTCGCCGACAATGGCCAGGGTCTGGCCGGGATACACCTGCAGGTTGAGATCTTCAAGCGCCACAAAAGTCGACTGCTCACCTTTTACCTTGGGCAGCCCAAACGTCTTGCCCACGTTTTGCAGGCGCAATATCGGCTGTTGTGCCGGATCAACCCGCACCAACGGTTCACGACGTTTGGCAAACGCGGGCGCGGCGGCAATCAGCGCGCGAGTGTAGTCATGTTGTGGCGCATCGAGAATCTGCCGTGGCGGCCCCTGTTCGACTAGTTCGCCTTGTTGCATCACCAGGATCCGGTCGGCGCGGTCGGTGGCCACGCCCAGGTCGTGAGTGATGATCAACAGCGAAATTCCACGCTCGCTGACCAGGCGTTGCAGGTGGTCGAGGATCTTGCGCTGCACGGTGACGTCGAGGGCGCTGGTGGGCTCGTCGGCGATGATCAGGCGTGGGTTGCCGGCCAGGGCAATGGCGATCAGCACGCGCTGGCGCATGCCGCCGGACAGTTCATGGGGATACTGACGGGCGCGCAGCACGGGTTTGTCGATGCCCACCTGTTGCAGCAGCTCGACAATGTCTGCATCGACAGCGGGGTAGCGTTTGCCCTTGGCCAGGATCAGCGCCTCGGCGATCTGCTGGCCGACACGCAACGTGGGGTTGAGGCTGACCATCGGGTCCTGGGGCACCAGGCCGATAGTGCGGCCGCGCAAGGCACGTTTTTGGCGTTCATTGGCGTGGGTCAGGTCCTGGCCGTCTACCCACAGTTGGCCGGCGCTGATCTGCGCACTCTCCGGCAATAGACCCAGGATCGCGTTGGCCAGGGTCGATTTGCCCGAGCCGGACTCGCCCACAATCGCCACGGTCTCGCCCTGGGCAATGCTCAGGGATAGGCGATTGACCGCCGTGTTGCCGTGCCGATAACTGACACTGAGTTGGCGAACATCCACTAAAGCATTCATCGCGGGGTTTCCTCGAAGGTGCGGGCGATATGGTTGAGGCTGAACACCACGGCCACCAGGAACAGGCCCGGCAGCAGCGACACCCACGGGGCGGTGATCAGGAAGTGACGGCCATTGGCAATCAGCGTGCCCCACTCGGCGGCGGGGGGCACCGCGCCGAAACCGAGGAAGCTCAGCCCCGCCGTGGCCAGGATCGCAGCGCCAAAATCGAGCGTCGCCAACACCGCCACCGGGCCCCAGGCATTCGGCAGGATGTGGCGCAGCAGCGTACGGCCCCAACTTGCACCGCCCAGGCGCGCGGCCTCCACATAGGGCAACGTCTTGACCCGCAGCACCTCGGCGCGGGTGGTGCGGGCGAACCCCGGAATGATGCCGACGCCCACCGCGATGGCCACCGGTACGGTGCCGAAGCCGATCGCGGTGACAATCGCCAGGGCCAACAGCACGCCGGGCAAGGCCAGCAGCACATCGACGAAGCGCATGATCACCGAGTCGATACGCCCGCCGGCAAAGCCCGACAGAATGCCCAGCCCCAAGCCGCCGAGCAGGGCGATGCCGACGGCCAGCGAGGCGGCCAGCATCGACAGGCTCGAACCGTAGACCACCCGGGTAAACAGGTCGCGGCCCAGTTCATCAGTGCCAAACCAGTGGGTGAGGTTTGGCGCGCGTAGCTTGTCGACAGGCGAGGTGGCGTAGGGGTCAAAGCTTGTCAGTACGTGAGGCGCCACGGCTGAAATCAGTGCGAAGAGCACCAGCAACAGCGCCAGGCTGAAACCGGGTCGTCGCAACAAGGGCAACAATACCTTCGTCGCGCGCTGCAATCGGCTGCGGCGACGCCATAGCGGTTGGCTGACCGGGATGGCTGTGCCGCACAGGTTCTGCTCAAGGATGGTCATGATCTAAGACACCTTTGGCGTGTGGGAGATGCGCGGGTCGAACCAGGGGTAAAGCAGATCGACTAGCAGGTTCACCAGTACAAAGGCCGCAGCCGACACCGCGACGATGGCCAGTACCACCGGGATGTCCTGGCGCAGCACCGCCTCCTGGGCCAGTCGGCCAATGCCGGACCGCGCAAAAATGGTCTCCACCAGCACCGCGCCGGACACCGTATTGCCGACCTGCAAGCCGATCAGGGTCAGGATCGGCAGCGCGGCGTTCTTGAACCCATGCCGCGCCTGCACCTGACCCCGGCTGAGGCCCTTGGCGTAGGCGGTGGTGATGTAGGACTCTTTCCAGACACCCTGGAAGCTCCGTTGCAGTACCTGGGCGTACACCGCTGCACTGGGAATGGCCAGGGTGACGGCCGGCAGCACCAGGCTTTCGAAACCCCGGCTGCCGGTGGCGGGAAACCAACCCAGGCCAAAGGCAAACACCTGGATCAGCAACAGCCCCATCCAGAACACCGGCACCGAAAAGCCCAGGGACGGCAAGCGCGTCAACGCTTTCTTCAACGGTTGCCAGCGGATATAGGCGGTCAGGTAAGCCAGGCCAATACCGCCCAGCAACGACAGGACGATGGCCAGCCCCGCCAACGACAAGGTTTGCGGCAGGCGTTCAACCAGCAGATCGGCCACTGGACGGTTAAGGGAAAGTGACTGGCCGAAGTCACCTCGAACGGCTCCCCACAGCAGGTCGAAATACTGTTCGAATACGCCCTTGTCCAAACCGTAATAGGCCCGCGCCTTTGCCAGGTCTTCCACCGACAGCGCGTCGGCTTCCATGCCCGAGGCGCTGAGCATCAATGACAGCGTGTCGCCCGGCAGCAGATAGAGAATGAAGTACGTGATGCTATAGGCCCCCCACAACACCAGCAGCGCCTGGCCGACCCGACCGATCAGGTAGCGGCTCATGGCGTGCCGATCTCGATATCACCCAACAGCGCAAAACCCTCGGCGGTCCAGCGGAAGTTTTTCACCTTGGGCGAGGTTGCCGCCTGCCACACGCGCTCGTAGATCGGGAATGCCGAACTCTCATCAATCAACAGGTCTTGCAGGTCGCCATAGGCGGCTGCGCGCTGCGGGCTCTGGGTGGCGGTGATGCCTGCATCAAACAACGCCTTGGCTTTGTCCAGTACCGCAGGTTCGTAGGTGTTGGTGGCCACGGTTGAGCTGTTGGCGCTGCGCGGATCGAGGATGGTTTGCAGGATGATCGGGTCGGCGCGGGTCATGTAATTAATGGTCAGGTCGTAGTTGCCGGCGGAGTTGTTGGCGACCCATTCGGCCCGGGTGACTACGCTGAGTTTCAACTCGATACCGACCTTGCGCAGTTGGTCCTGGATCAGCACATCGCCAGCAGTCTCGGCCGGGCTGATGTTATAGCTCAGGCTCAGGCGCTTGCCGTTTTTCTGCCGGTAGCCATCCGCGCCCTTGGCCCAGCCGGCTTCGTCCAGCAAGCGCTCTGCACCGTCCGGGTCATAACCGAGCTTGGCCGCCTGGCTTTTGACATACGGCGTGGTCACATCAAACACGCCGTCGACCACCGGGAATTCGGCGTTGTACACCGTGCTGGCGTAACTCTTGCGATCAATCGACTTTTGCACGGCCAGGCGCACTTGTTTGTCAGCCAGCAGGCGCTCGCCATGGGTGTTGGGGAAGAGGTTGAGTGCGGGGCCCGGCAACGAACGGCTCTGGATCGTCGCGCCCTTGGACTGAAACAACTTCAGGTCAACTTCCGAGAACGGGTTGCGTGGCCACAGGATGTCGGTCTTGCCTTGCAGGAACAGGCCGTTGCGCACGCTTTCTTCGGGGATGTAGCTGATGTCTACCGCGTCCAGATGCGCTTCGCCCTGGTTTTTCATATTGGCCGAGGCCCAGGCGTAGCCCTTGCGTTTGGTCAGGTGTGCGCCGACTTCCGGCGTGTAGCTGGCCAATACGAACGGCCCGGTGCCGATGATCTTGCCCAAGGAACGCTCTTTGACCGTCAGTGCGTAGGAGGCGGGCGCGAGGATCGCCAGGTTGGTGGTGGAAGTCGCCTGCAGGAAGCCCGCATTGGGCTTGGACAGCACCAGCTTGACGGTGAAGTCATCGACCACTTCGGCATGGTCGTAACCTGCCAGGTAGGTGGCGCCGAAGGTGGCGGGCAGCTCGGTCGCCAGGGCCTTGTCGCTGTCAAACGCAGTTTTCACCGCCTTGGCATCGAAGCGTTCGCCGTTGCTGAAGGTGACGTCCTCACGCAGGTGAAAGGTATAGGTCAGCGCGTCGTCACTGACTTCCCAGCGTTTGGCCAGCCAGGGGATGATCTTGCCGGTCTGCGGGTCCTGGTCGGTGAGGGACTCGGCAACGTTGCGCAGCAGCACGCGGTGTTCCAGCCAATACACTTGGAACGGGTCGACGCTGACCAGGGTGGTGTTGTCGCCAAAAAACGCAATGTTCAGGGTTTTGCCCGCCTGGGTGTCAGTCCCGGGCGAGCAGGCGGCGAGGCTCAGCGCCAAGGCGCAGGGGGCCAGCAGACGGCTCATCAAGTTGGAGGTATTCAATGGAGTGCCCTCAGGTGGCGTTTGGATCAGAAGTCATAGGCGAGCTTGGTGTACCAGTAGCCGCCGCCGGGGTAGAACGGCGGGTTGCCGTAGGCGGCCAGGCCGAGGTTGCTGTACACCGCGTGTTTGTCGGGGCGCACGTCGAAGATGTTGGTACCTCCGATGCTGACGGTGAGGCTGTCGACGAAGGTGTAGCTGATGTCCAGGTCGGTGATCCATTTGGCGCCGAAGCTGCGGTCGCCGCTTGGGTTGACCGCCAGTGTCTTGACCGCGCCATAGCGGGCGGTTTGCAGGTTGACCGCCAGGTCCTCGACCTTCCAGTTGGCGCCCAGGATCCACTTGGTCTTGGGTGACGCATCGGTCAGGTCGCCTTCACGGTCACGGCCCACCAGGGTCACGCCTGAACCGGCCAGCGCACTGGGCGTGTCGCGGGTGCCTTCGATGGTGGTCTTGTTCCAGTTGAACCCCAGGCTCCAGCGCACACTGCCCCAGGCGTCCAGTGGCGTGGTGTGGTCGGCGACCACGTCCAGGCCCTTGGTGCGGGTGTCGAACGCATTGGTGTAGTAGTTGACCCAGGTGCCGGTGGGCACGCCCTGGGCGGCGAGGATGGCGTTGATCGCGCCGTTGCCACGGTCATAAATGTTGCTGGTCAGGGCGATGCGGTCGTCGATGTCGATCAGGTAGGCATCGGCGGTGATGCTGGTGCGTGGCGCCGGTTGCCAGGTCAGGCCCAGCCCCAGGTTGCGCGATTTCTCCGGCTTGAGGTCATCGCCACCGAGTGCCTTGGCCAGGTTGCTGCCGGATGGCGTCAGGCGGGTCACCGCCGGCACCACGTTACCGTTCACGTCGGTCGCCACCCGGTTGTCGGCCACGGTGTAGCCGATCTGGGTCAGGGACGGTGCACGAAAGCCGGTGCCGACGGTGCCGCGCACCGCCACGGTGTCGGTCAATTCGTAGCGCGAATTCAGCTTCAGGCCGAACGTGTTGCCCGAGTCATCGTCGTAATGTTCAACGCGGCCGGCGACGTCGAGAAACCAACGCTCGGTCAGGTCGAAACCCAGGTCCAGGTAGCCCGCGTAGTTATTGCGGATCAGGCTCACTTCGTCTTCAGGGCGAATCGTTACTGCGGCCTGCGCGCCGGAAGCGGCGGGGTAGGTGCCGGTGATATAGGCCTCGCGGTCGCCGGCGAAGGTACTGAAATGCTCCCAACGATGCTCCAGGCCCGCCGACACCTGCACCGGTGGCGTCAGGTTGAACAGGCTGTCGTAGCGGCGGGTGAAGTCCAGGTTGTTGACCCATTGCTCAAAGCGGAAAGTCGCCAGGTTGTCGAACTTGGTGGGGGACGCCGTGCCCAGCGACGGGTTGATATTGAGGTCGCTGGAGTGGTGCACGTTATTGCGCCCGTAAGTGGTGCTCAGGTCCCAGTTCCAGTCGGCCACCAGGCCCTTGCCGCCGAACAGCAGCTGGTAGTCGCGATCCTTGATGTTGTTGAGCGGGAAGTAGCCATCCGGAAAGACTTCAGGCACTGCGGCCGTACCGGTCGGCAGGCGGAAATAGTTGGCGGCCTCGGCATCGCGTTCGCCGTAGGTGGAGAACGAATACAGCGTCAGGTCTTCCAGCGGCAGTTCGGCGTTGTAGGCCAGGTTGAAGGCCTTGAGGTCCGGGTCGCCGTTCTTGATCGCGACACGGTCCCAGGCCGCTTCCTTGGCGGGGTCACTGAATGCCCGCACGCTGCGGTCGGCTTTGTCGTTCCAGGAAGCGCTGCCGCGTTTGCGCGCATCGGCCGAGAAGTGGAAGAAGCCGCCCTGGCCCAGTTCAAAACCCTGGTCGCCCGCCACCTTGATGGTCTCGCCCTGGCCGGAATACAACTGGCCGTAACTGGTTTCCAGGTGGCCGCCACTCTTGGTGTTCTTGAGAATGATGTTGATCACACCCGCCACCGCGTCAGAGCCGTACTGCGCGGCAGCGCTGTCTTTGAGCACTTCGATATGGTCCACCGCGCTGACCGGGATCAGGTCGATGTCCACCGCATTCGCACCGCTGTTATCGATCGAGCCGCGCTGTCCCGTCGCGCCGTTGTGGCGGCGCTTGCCGTTGACCAGCACCAACGTGTACGCCGGGCCCAGGCTGCGGTTGCTCAACGGTCGGGTCACCGAGTTGTAGCCGGCGATGTTGGTGCCGAAGTTGAACGACGGCAGCAGCTTGGCGATTGCTTCGGACAGCTCGGCGCGACCGGTCTTGAGCAACTGGTCGCTGTTGATCACATCGATGGGCGCCGGGCTGTCGGCCACCGTGCGCTCCTGGCCACGCAGGCCGGTGGAGATCACGGTCACGGTGTCGAGCTTGGCGTCTTCGGCGAAGGCGGGCGCGGCGGCCATCAGCATGGAGCTTGCCAAGAGTGACAGGTGAAATTTGTTAAGAGCGGTGGGGAGTGCGATGTCTGGCATGTAGGCAACCTGGGGGGGCTAGGGAATACGTCCTCCGCCAGGTATGGGGTCGGTCTGTGAAGCGAAGATATCTCTATAAAAAACCGTGGGGAAAGTCTTTTTTGGAATAAGCTAATTATTAATTAATGTTATTTTGAGAGATAATAAGATCATATATTTTTATTTAGTGCTTGAGGCGACTCCGTATGGTTGTGTGTGGGACTGAGTCAGGCTCGCTCGCAAGCTGTTCAAGGTCATGGACGGCTATTTGCGCGGCGACACGGATAATCTTTTAATGTGTCGTTACGATCGACTCCCGCCCGAACAACAAGATTTTGATGCGGCATCAGAGCAGAAGAAAAGCCATGGAAGTGATTAGAGCGACAGATCCTGTCAGATCTGCGAAATACGAGCGCTGGAAGACCCAATGGAAGGATCAGTCCGAGTTGGATGAGTTCTTTTTTATCAGTGATGTTGTACATCCTGAAGATGTCTTGATGTTTTCCAAGGTTTTATTCCCCGATCTGGTTGTTCATGAGTCGGGGGTGTTTCTGGCAAGCCAATTCACTGTCGAGGCTTTCACCAACTGGATGGAGACTTGTAATAAGGATGTGGTGGCGGTTGAAAAGCTTCTGAATCATATGCATCTGTATGATGTTTTTGGAGGCTGCAACGATAGGGTGGAAGAGGCTGTGTACGAACAGCTCTGCAGGATTGTTGCTCAGTCATGGAGGATGGTGTTGCTGAGTCAATTTCCAGAAAGGACATTTTGTGTCCAAGCGATAGTGTCCGATCAGGAATATGGCCCAGTGGTTACGTTCTCCCAAGTCAGCGTATAACCTTTCCGTTGCGGGAGGCCGCCGCACCGTCTGTTATCCCGTCGGGGGCGCAGCGCTTTTACGGACAGTCAGTTCAAAAGGCAGGGTCACATGCTGCTCAGGATTGGCTTTTTTCTCGATCAAGTTGATCAGCATTTCCACGGCCCTGCGCCCAAAGCCTTCGGCGGGCTGGGCAATGGTGGTCAGCGGCGGATCGCAGTAGTGCGCCAGCGGAATATCATCAAATCCCACCAGGGAGATATCTTCAGGCACGCGCAGGCCCGCTTCCTTGATGCGCTTGAGCGCGCCAATGGCCATTTCGTCGTTCTCGCAAAACAGCGCAGTAGGGCGCTCCGGTAGTGTCAACAGACTGGCAGCACCCTCATAGCCGGCGCGCAGGCTGAAGTCGCCTTGGCAAATAATCGCCGGGTCACTGGGGATGCCTGCCTGCGCCAATGCCGCCTGATAGCCCGCCACTCGGTCCTGGGTCAGTGGGCTGCTTTGAGGGCCCTTGATCAAGCCAATCCGACGATGCCCCAGGCCGATCAGGTGCTCGGTCATCGCTTGGGCAGCCGCCTGGTTGTCGAGGCTGATGGTGGGATGGCGTCCGCCCTTGATCACCTCGCAGGCGTTGATCATCGGCGGCGTGTCTGTGCGGTCGGCCGGGAAAGGATCGTAGGCGCGCAACTGAATCACGCCATCGGCCTGATGGGCGTCAACCAGCCCGGCATATTCGCGCTCGACGTCTTCGCGGCCCTGGGTATCGCAGAGCAACAGTCGATAGCCGGCAGTCTGAGCCGCCTGTTGCGCGCCGCTGATCACGCGCGCGAAAAACGTGTTGGCAATCTTGGGAACCAGGATGACCAGGTTGGCGGTGCGCCGCGAGCGAAATTGGACCGCCATCAAGTTAGGGCGATAACCCACCTGTTCGACGGCAGCGTTGACCTTGTCGCGCGTGGCCTGACGCACGCGTTCGGGTGATGCCAGGGTGCGCGATACGGTCGCCACTGAAACCCCGGCGAGCCGGGCGACTTCACGAATATTGGACAAAATCACCTCTTGTTTGAACGCTAAGGCGGTCGAGCTTACCGCAGGTCTGCCTGCGCTTGAATCCTTGCGACTGTGGATTATCGATTTGACAGCCTTGCTTGCAGCGCATAAATTCCAGTTCAAATGTAACCGGTTACATTCTAATGGAAACAGCTTTCAGCCGAGCCGCGCAGAGAAGGTCAGCGATGAACACAGTGATACCCAAAATAAGAATGGGCTTTGTGGG
>NZ_JACARN010000063.1:0-84058 GCF_013386605.1 Pseudomonas sp. IPO3749
CCTTATTCAGGACGGGACACAACGCAAAAAAAAGCCTGCATCGCTGCAGGCTTTTATTTATGTCGCTATCTGGCTCCACGACCTGGACTCGAACCAGGGACCCAATGATTAACAGTCATTTGCTACCGACTAGTCATAACTGGGCCACGAAAAACGTGCTGGAGAAATAGAATCGCTGCATAGCGTGAGTACGCGAATACGTCACGCCACGAAAGTTAGCCACACAGAACATCGATGACCTGCCAAAAGCGGCAGAGCCGATGCTGAACATGATTGAGTGGTGGATCTGCTTGAATATGCCGCCGGATGAGGTGAACAAAATTGCGAGATTCCGGGAGCTCAATGATGCTCAGAAAAAGCTGATGCTGTCGGCGCGTAAGGAGTCAGGGAAATTTACCGAAGGGGTCATCTTGTCAAAGTCCACGGAGGTGTTTTTCAGAGCCGTGCCGCCAAGCTTGTACTTGGCGATGGCCATGACTGAACCAGAGGAAAAAGCCGAGCGGTTCAGGTTGATGAATGACCTCGGCATCAATGATGCTGGACGCCGCAATGGCCATGGCGAAAGTCATTGATCAAAACCGAGGTGTTAGTTGCCCTTCAGGTGTTACTTAGCGCTTGATCTGCTATAGGAACGGCGCTAGCACAATCTTGGCCTTCGACAACACGCCGACACACAACACCATATACAATTTCCGCGATTTTTTTGGCTAACAAAGGCGGTACCGCATTACCAACTTGGTGATATTGCTGGGTGCGATTCCCTTCGAAATAATAATTATCAGGGAACGTCTGAAGACGCGCGGCTTCGCGAACGGTCAAGCTGCGACATTGCGCAGGGTCGTAATGAATAAAATAGTGCCCATCCTTCGAGATGTGGCTAGTAATAGTAGTGGCAGGAAGCCCTGCAAGCTGAACTCTAAAGCGGTCGCTAAACTTACCGCTTTCCCAGTTTTTGTGAGCTGGAGCAAGACCTGGAAGAGAAAACTGCTGATGCCCCTTGGGAGAAAACTTGTTGTGTTCAGCAAACGTACTAGCAAACACGTATCGTCGAAGGTCCGACCGCATATGGCTACGGGCATCGTGCCCCATCCAATACTTGATATTGGTGTCCTGATACCAAGTATCCAGAGATGGAATACCGGTCTCCCCCTGACCCAGCTCCTTTGGTACTCGCTCACCACCTGAGCTCAGGGGGGCGTTGATAAGAGCTTGGCGAGTTTTTTGCAGTGGATCAATCAGTTTTCCATTTTCAAGTACCGCATGGCGTACCAAATCCTCCACTTCGTCAGCAACAGTCTTATACCAAGCTTCAAAGGAATCCAAACCTCTCGAGAGCTTACTTCTAAGCTTGGGTAGTCCGCCAATGGCTTCTTTCACCGATACTGGGTCGGCGGTTTCCAAAAGCTCATGAAACGGGACATTACCGTTCTCATCGAGTGCTATTCCCAGGAGAATGACACGATGACGAGCTTGTGGAATTCCGTATTTTTCCGCTTCAATTATGAAGGATTTTGGGTTCACTTTGTCTATGCAGTCTGAAGAACTATATGACTCCTCGGAAACCAGAGAGCAAATCTTGTATTTTTGCCCTCCCTCAGCGTTATCCAACGCTTTAGTGGGATCTGCCAGATCCTTCAATATCTGCGAAAAAATCCTTTTGCCGCCAATCTTTGAGGATAAGATACCCTTGACATTTTCCATGACGAAAACGGTAGGGCAATAGTCTTTGATGATGCGCAAATAGTCCTTATAAAGAAAATGCCTATGGTCATCCTCAGGAATATAACCCTGCTTGGCTTGATTTCGTGCTCGACCAACAATCGAATACGCTTGGCATGGAGGGCCACCAATGAGGACCCACGGACGCCCGTCGTTATTCAATCGGGCATTGATGAGTTCATTTAACTCTCTGTCGCCCTCTTCCGAACCCAAGGTAATTTGACGCGCCTCCTGCTCAGCCCGGTTCCAGTATTTCTCTGTTTCAGGGGAACTAGGTTCAGTCGTCTCTCCATTGCAGTACCGGTAGTAATCCTGAAGCCCATCAGGGTACTCGCGCTTGAGCAAGCGATAATAAGCACGCAGCCTGAGCGTCTTCCTAGCAACAGAATCCATTTCGGCAGAAACGATAATATCGAAGTGCTTCCCACCTCCAGAGGATGAAAAACCTTCACCCAACCCTCCTGGGCCAGCAAAAAGGTCGACGATCTGAATAGCGTCTTTGACTGCAGCCGTTGACTCGACGATCGCTTTCGGAGGGAAGAGGGTGTTCTGGTATTGAATCATGGGCTTCATTGTTCAAAAAATCATGAATGGCGACAGCTGAGGCAGCCGAGCCGCGACACTGTACTAGGATTGGGACAGGAGCGCAGCTACAGTAGCGTTGACTGCGACAACGCCCAATCGACGCTTCTCCCTTGAAGTGGCCAGCAGCGCCAGTCAAAGACGCTTCCGCGAATAATCGGAGCCAGGCCACTACCTGCCGCTGATAAGAAAACCTCATTATCAAGCCCCTCATTTGAAGCCAAAACCTGCTATTTATATTGGCTTAGGGCCGGCTATCACGACCTCTAAGACAGAATTCTTGAGCAGGTGCAGACACATCTCGGGAGTGATTAGTGGACGTAGTCAGTAAAGATGTCAGGTCTAAAATGATGGCCAACATCCGCGGCACCAATACAGTCCCTGAGATGAAGATCCGTAAGCTGCTGCACAAAAATGGATTCAGGTATCGACTTCATCCACGGGAGCTTCCCGGTCGCCCCGACATTGTGCTACCTCGCTACCATCTCTGCATACTCATTCATGGCTGTTTCTGGCACAGGCACCCTGGGTGCAGATATGCAACCACCCCAAGCACTCGTGAAGATTTCTGGCGCTCAAAATTTGAGCAAAATGTGAATCGAGATACGAGAAACAGGCACGAACTGCTCCAACAAGGTTGGCGCGTGTTCGAGCTTTGGGAGTGCGGAATCCGCAAGCCAGAGGTAGCGATGAATTGGCTTCTGGAGGCCGTGCCTGATAGTAACAAACAATATATTTCCTGGCCCGAGCTTCCTCAGCTGACTGCGACACTCACCTAAAGTGAAATTATGCTCCTAGGTCTTGGTCAAACAAGAAAAACCAAGGTTTTACTCTCCACAAACATCCGACTTACTGAGAAATATCAAATAGATGGGGCGCGCCATCTTTATATGAGTTGTTGAGCACAATCATTACCCCCCTATTATATGAGCTACGCTTATTAGTACTTAGGGTCGATATGCGGAAAAATGCATACACACGCCGCTATTAAAATTCTGCGGGGATGGAGCACTAAAGCTCAAACAAGCACGAATCCAACATTAACCCCTAGAACTGTTGCGATTTAAATCCAGACAGATCAACACTATACTCAAATTTAACTACGCCTATCGGCATCACCCCACCAATGAAACTTGCAGGTGTTATCCGCGGAAAATCGTCATCAACCGCATATGACTTAACCTCTAGTAGGTCGTATGTCTCTTTCCGGGTAGAGCACCCCGCTTCCATCCCAAGGCGCTGCAACGCGCCTTCCAGCATCGCCGCATCGACGCCAAGCGCAATGAGACGATCACAAGCGAGATCGATCGACAGACCATCATCGACGGCCTCGAACCTGTAGTGAACCAGTTGCAATGGTTTACCAGATGAGACAGCTAGTTGAAACTGCCCTGATATATTGACTATGGCTCCGTAGCGGCTAATCGTTGACTTGACCTCGTAATCAGTCGTTGGAGTCTTGATATCAACCACACCGCCGAAAGGCCCAGACCATTCGAAGCCGACTCCTCGGATAACCAGAGTGTGCAAGGCCAGCAGTTCAGCCAAAACGTCATAGCCATGTCTATCGACCAAAGCATTGCCCAGCAGATGCCGCCAGCGCTCCCACCAAACCAACGGGGCAGTCAGCAACGCTTTGCGAACAGCAGTGCCGGACTCGACGCTCACCATATGCTCGCAGATGACTCCAAACTCGTTTCGAAGCCATTCGATGGACGACTCCAGCCGCAGGAAGCACCGATGTTGACCCGCGACAACTCGCTCCACGGTCCGAAGCTTGGCGCCAGCAAACCCTTCTGAAATTTCCAAGGGTTCAGAACATTCAACGGCGACGCCGAATATGTCACCTTCTCGAAAGACCCACGCAGGACACTCAACCGGCATAGCCTTGATAGGCAGCATTCGGCCGCTCTCATCGAGGTTGGCAAAGCCCTCCTGGATCTCTTTAAGCAGATCAGTCATGACCACTCTCCGAATCGATAGGTATGCATCCCACATCAGCAAACAACGCGTCGACGTACCCCAACAAACCGCCTTCGCAAAACAGGGGTTCTTTCAACACGATCTGCGCCGTATTGAGTTTCATGATTGCTCTGAACTGATCCTGAGAGGGTTTGAGTAACTGACGCCTCTTGAAAATCAACCGTGTCAGCTCAATCCTAAAACCGCCTTTGCCTGGGCGCTCAACCAATTGCACAACCGTATCAGTGGTCACATTTTCCAGTACTTTTCGAGTCTTTTCCTCGGAGCCCTGCCACGTAAGATGAACGGTCCACCACATTGCCCGTAGCCAGATGCGGCTTCGCCCTTTCCAATACCGCACAGGTGGCGCGCTGTCCCAGCGCCCCTTTACCAGATCCGGCAGCACTCGCAGGGAGAGAAAGCGCCACCATCCATCATCTGCGGCGGTACGAGTATCCATGCCGGCCTCTGCCAATATTCGATACAAGGCAAGGCCGAGTTTCATGTCATAGGCGCCAGGGCCTGAGACGTTGCTTCTCGCATTAGGCTCATACAGAGACACGACGGCGAATAACTGGCGACGTATTTCCTCTAATTTCGGATTCAGCCTATCGTGGCGAAAATCATCGTTTTTGACCATCTCGTCAAAGTGGCGCTGCGATAACTTGAGGTTCAACCTCGGAAAGCTCATGCCTCTTTCTCCAGTTCCCGCACTCGTTGATCCAGCCAACATTGTGTAGATACGAACAACTCCGGAAGCGAGCCTGTACTCAAATCACCAAGTCGAATGAATGAGCGAACCGCATCCGCAATACTTGCGATACCTTCATCGGCGTCTGGAGCTCCAAGATAGGTATCAAACTCTACACCCATGTCGTCCTTGACATGAGCAATGACTAGTGCAAGCCAACTCGCGAAAACCTGACGCATCAACGGCGATTGCTCGGAATTCTGAGCCCTACGATCGCGCAATTGCTCGAAATGCGGGTGGGCGTTGTTTAGAACCAGAGCGACATAGTCGCTGGTAAAGGGCTCATCCTGCGGATCACTCCAGCAAGCCTTCAACGCCCACAGCGGCCCATCTACGCCCAAGGACTCTTCCAGCACAGGGAAAAGGGAGCCATCACCATCTATGACGATTTCGATTGGGTGTGCTAAAAGACCTAATCGAGCTCCAGGGTGATGTGCAAATCCGGGAGTAAGCTCTGTCGCGCACTTGCCTAGAAATGCTTGAACCGATAAAAAACCGCTACCTCTGACCGTACCAGCGGCCAATTCGATGTCGAGTACCACGTTGTCGCTCTCCGCATCGTGGCGCACGGTATGGACAGACCCAAGTGTGCGCCAGCAGGAGTCTGCAGAAGCCCACTCCAGCGCGAGCAATACTTCAGCCTCCGTGCTCACCACCCCGTCGGAACCGAAAATGGCCTCCAGAAGCGGAGCCTTATCGATCCAACATTGAACCTCCAAGGGATGCTCATCCGGACTCCAGTCACTTTCCTTTCCAAGAGCATATTGACTACCACTGATCGCAGTCGCGCCTGGGTCAATGCCGTCATCTGACCGAAAGATATACTTCACTTCGGACTCGCTTGCACCGCCGAGTGGTGCATACAGCGTTCGGTATAGCGGAAGCCGCGTACTCATTCCACAACTCCATTTGTACCCGAAGCCCGGACACTGATCACCGGACGCAGCAACTTGCCGCCGGACTCAACCACTCTGACGTTAAGCTCCCCCTCCAGAATCAGTCCTGGTTGAACAGACGCCGTAACAACCATGAGCCTGACAGCGCTTCCACCGGCAACTTCAGTGCTGTGCACAGAAATAGCCGAGCTAGCTAATTGGATTGCCTCAAATCGAAAGGGGAATGCGCCGAGCCCGCTTTCAATCCACTGATCAAAGGTGATAGGCCCAGCTTCTGAATCCACTGATACAACGATCTCCCTTGGTAGATTTGGCTGCACCATCCCCCACCTCAGACACCACTTCATGACGATGAAGGAGGCTTCATACCTGATGTCAGTTATCTCCAGTTCGGGCGAAAGCACCGTGCCCCCTCTGGGATCTTGTCGAATGGAAATGGCCGTACGTGGCGTCGCTTTGCCAAACCGCCCATCCCCACCAAACCCTCGACTGGGAAGTACGAGCTCGGCAAACTTGCGTGACATCCGCATTAAAGGCTTTACGGTCACACTGGGCTGGGGCGGCACGCCGAAATCTTTCAAAGCCCGGCCACACTGAGAACGAATCTTTCCGACGATTCCCCCTCCGCTGACATCTATCCAAGCGGCATGATCTGCACGCTCGCAACTCCTCAAATACCCTTCGAGATTTTGTATGGTCGAGCGCAACCCTCTGGCTTGGGAGGGTAGGAGCTCTTGTTCGGAATCTGGCAGGAAGAGCGCCATAACGTATCGGCCATCCGCAAAACCAGTGAACCCGCCAGCCCAGCCTCGCGAATCGATACTGTCATCCCAACAGATATTCATTCCAGGGGAACGCATAAACGTCACTATCGGGCGATGGGGCGCGCCGCTGTCTGCTTTGGAGAAGATGCAGGTTTCAGGGCTAGCCACGTTGTCTGGTGCGTCCATCTGTAACTGACGTGGGCTTAAAGCCACAGCAACCAGCCACCCCGCAGGAGCACTAGCCACGAACTCACCCCGCAATTGAATAGCTCTGCAGAGTACATCTGCATTCTTGACGCCTATGTCCGTTAGATAATCTCCCTTTTCTGGCACATCTCGGACCGCACGATCGTACAAGCACTGACTCACCCGAAATGTCGGTAACATCTCCCCACTAGTGATCTCATTACCATTAACCGACGCGCTCAGATATCGACCGCTGGCGAAAAAAGGGTTATCCAGCCGAGCACTGAACCATCGCTGGATCGCAACACTTACGTAGTTTTCAGCACTGCTGTACCACCATGGCGCTGGCCTGCCCTCCTCGCAGAACACCGGTAGCAGATTTTCCTTGAGCAATGGAATGATGATTGCCGTTCCGGTCGTTTTACCAGTGAACGGTCTAGATCCAAATGCATCTAACACCTCGTGGATCTGGTTCTGGGCCGTTATTGCACTTAAGGTGTCATCTGCCACCCACCAGGCAATGCCGGTTTTCGTCTCGGATTGAAGGCGGTCAGCGCGATCTTCATCTTCGACCAATGAAGCTACCAATCGCTCTTCATAACCATCGGGAGTCTGGATCCGACTGTAGTAGATGACTAGGCCAGCCCCCATTCGGAAATAACAGGTCTTACCTAAACCCCACGAACCTCCTGCACTGTCATCAGCGCGAGTTCGACCTATTTCGAACACGAGCTTCAGGAAGTTACCGTGCTGACCATTCGCGTCCACGTCGTCAAAGCTAATCGGCCCCGTCAGCCCCTCAGTGTCTGAATCGCGAATTTCCAGCAGTTTTGGAGTACGCGGATAGCGTTTATCAAGCATTTCCAGGTCCAACCCCTCACTAAACGTGGAGGCGATAGCACCCAGCGAATGCTCGCGAAAATGGAAGTTCACTGAAACCGGTAGTGCCTGACTACCACTGCGCCCCGCGTCGAGAGAATTCTGAACAGACTCGCGTACCAACAGGTCAAGCAATGGAGTTTCTTCGTTCTGCAACGCACGAAGCAGAAATGCGCCGGATTCCTGCATGGGCTGCAATTGGAGACTGTAGTACTTCATGGGTCAGATCACGCCTATCGTTTCTTCGAGGTCGTTTTCCAACGGCACGAAGGTATCAGGAATCCCTACCGTCACATGAGTGACGTAATGTTTCTTCTTACCTTGCGAGCCCGGCAGATAAAGACTGATACCTACAATGTCTGCCTTGGCATTGAGCGAGCCCCTCGCTCTACGCGGCGAATTTATAGTAGGAGTGCGATAGCTGACTTTGTCGATGAGATAGATCAGCAATTGAGGTGTGGTTCCAACACCACCTTTGTCGCGAAGCCCTGCCACTACAGAACTACTGAAACCCGTCTTTGGCAGGACACCATCTTCAAGGCCGACAGCGTCCGCCAGTAAATCCCTGGGATCTCGCAGCGCACCAATAGACACGCCGTTATCCGAACGTCTATCCACGAAGCGGCTACGGTTTACCCGACCTACAGACCGTCCAGAAATATCCCAGCTGTTTTCTTGCGTCGGAGAGCTCCCCGCTACCACCACGTTCCAATTTTTGTAGCCGGCGTTTTCAGCGTGCTCGCTGAGCCATTTCAAAAACGCTTTTATGTCGGAGAAGAACTGATTCCCGGGATGAAACGACAGATCAGCTAAATAGTCGGCTACCAGACTTACACCAACTTCGCGCCAGACAAGACTGTTAGCACCTCTCATGTTAGACTGCTCGAGCTTAGTACCTGCCGAACTCAGAAATTTCTCAGTCGCTGACAAATTGGCTTCAAGTATTGCCGCAGCATCATCACCATCATGGAAAACCGTTGTTTGCCGATTGATCCCCGAAAAGTCGAATTCTGCCTCGATTGAGCGTTGCATTTTGTTCGCACTTGTCGGACGAATCCAAGCGAGACTCGCATGTACGCGGACGCGAGGACCAAACTCTTCAGGTTTGGCGCCTCCACTCATGAACCGTTGTAGATCATCACGGAGCTCCTCCTCCGCGACAGTCATGAACTCGTACTTGGCTCTCGTATCATCGGACATCCAGATGCGCGGCAACAACTCATAGCCTTTACGGTAACCAAACCAGCGCCCCATCTGCATGAGGGAGTCCGCTTGCGCCGAGCCCCGAAGGAAAAAGGTGCTGACTAGGTTCTCAATCGTCAGCCCTCGGGAAAGCGTAGCACCGCCGATAACGATAAATGCCGAACAAAAATCCAGCCCTTGCGATGCGTCAGGATAAAAGAGGCGCCGGACTTCATTCTCGTCGGTCACCCCATTGTTGGCGCCGTTATCGACACACACGTGAATACCACGGTGGTACGTGCGCTTTGAGTTCGCATCCAGCTGAATGGCCGTCACCTTTCCGAGGAGTGTCCGGATCTCTGCAAAAAAATCATCAAAACTAGGCAGCTCACTAATTTCAGAGAGCCGTCCGTAGTCGTGAAAACGCTCAGCAAACTTCGCAACATCCAGATCTGATGAAACCCTGTCCCATACGCGCCTAAAAGTATCGTCCAGTTTATCATCATCAAATGACGACCAAGCGTTGAGCGCTGCTTGCACCGCTTCACTCATGAAATCATGATGAAGTTGTCTCGCACTCGTATGAATCAACATGCTCACTGGCCTTGCGGCGCCGGACAACCTCATCACTGCTACGCAGCACAGGTACCAGATAAGGCTTTCTTCCAGTGCATGAGGCAGGGCCAGATCTTCCCCTTTATGAAGACTGGCCACCTGCTCCAAGTCCTTACCAGTAACTTCTCGAACGACCCCAAGCGGTTCCTTCTCATTTTCGGTGTTACCGAAAATCTGAACAGGCCCAAAATGTTCGTCAGCTTGCGGTAGCACCGCTATGAAATCTTTTGGGTACAGGGTTTCGCCGGGACCTTCATTGAGAAAGTTGGCAGCGGGTGTTGCAGTAAATGCAACGTAATTCACGCATTGCAGCGGCAGACTGACTAACTGCAGAATCAGCCCATTAATGACCGTACGCTCAGCCTTCGAAAAATCATTTGAATTGATTCCAGCCTGATCCGCCTCGTCATCAATAACTACAAGCCGCATCTGCGACATCCCCAGCGGGTGCGCCTTGATCCAATCAATAAGGTGCTTCAATCGTGCTGGGTTTTTCAGGCACACAACAAGATGGCGGTCTCTACGGCCCGGATCGAACTGCATGTCTTGGGCGCGAGCGCCATATGGGCTATTTCTCGACGGGTGTTCAATCGACTTCCAACTGACATTACCATCATGCTGGAACAGGTCTCCGACCAGACGCTTGCTAGTTTGTACCCGGAGGTTCTCGAGCGTCCCTGTCAGCACGACGAACAGGTTCCACCGATAGTCGGCCGCCATGGAAATCAAACCAGCCATGTTGGCTGTCTTGCCAGACTGAACATGACCGACCACCAGCCCTTTTACAGCCATACGATCTTTCGTGCTCTGACGAAGACGCTGGAGGACTCGAACCGCAGATTTCTGAATATTATCGACGGCGGTTTTCTTCCAGCCTTGCGCGATGAGGTATGCTTTGTAGAGCTGCCATGCACTTCGCGCATCTTGCGGAACCGCCATGCCGGGCTCAGCCTCTTCCGCACCGACAAAGATCAAGGGTCTTGTCGCGGCAACAGATTGCTGTTCTGCCTGCTCCTTGCGACGAACAATTTCCTTCCAACATTCAAATCGCTCTTCTGGACTGTTGCCCAGCGAAGGCCAGTCCTCCATTTCCTCCTGCGTGAGAAACCAGCCATTGACCTTATCAAGCGACTCTCCCATCCGACCGAGCCTGGCGATATCGTCCCAGCCCCTGCCTTTCGAGCGCCAAGCATCAATGAAAGCCCGGCATTTATCGTACGCTGGGTCGATACTGTAATCAGGCATTAGCATCCCTACTTTAATCTGAAGGCAACTCGAATCAGGAATATCGCCTGCATCCAAGCCAAGTGGTGGGATAGTGGCACAGAGCCGGCCGCCTTACAAAACCCTGGAACCAAGCGGCCGTAAATCACGAGTCCGCTCCTGCTCACAGCTTTTCGTCGCCATCAAAAAGCGATACCTGCGCAGTTACTTCAAAGAACGATTGAATCATCTGCCAACACATTTCTACTAGGCACCGGCAGCCGCATGCGTGAGATGACTAGACAGCCTAGGTCAACTCCTCTCACCACTACTCAATCCAAGAACAATGTTATCGATGCGAAAGATGATAAAAGAACGTGCGTAAACTCATCCAAGAGCCGCCAACTCAACCCCCCCCCCCGTAACGACGCAGGAAGAAAGGTCAACTTAGAACGGATACCAAGCGTCCTCTAAAAACCATCCTTGCCCCGTAATGACTCCAACCTCAACCGAACAATCTAGGGACAAACGCTCAGCTCACCAAACCTCTTGAAGCCAAACCCCGTTTGAAATGAGCGTCGCTCCCCGCTCAGGGATGTTGACCATGTACTCCACGTCGCCACCGAAATATTTAATGAGCGCTCCGTTAAACGAAACGACGCTCTTGGCGTCTGGGCCAGAAGTCTACTGGCTCGAAAACCACTCAACAAAGTTGCCTGTGCGCTGGCGAATAAAATGGCCAGGATCGTCTGGGCGCTGTTGACCAAAGGTGGCACCTACAACGGGCATTTCACCGCGTGACCCAGCTTTACCACCGGCTTTTGCGGCGCCAGTAAATGATGGCGATAAACGGCAGACACCCTGGCTGAGAACCTGATAAGCAAAATAGCTTTCGAAGCTGAAGCGCTTTTAAGGACAGACAGGAGCGAATACTCATCAAGGGCCGAGCGCGTAACCGCGCTCACATGGAGCCCGGATACATTAGCGCAAGCCTGATTTACCGTTCATCGTGACTGGATAGCAAAAGGTGGGCTGACCATACATTGGCTTGATTTGAGGACGCTTCGCGGCTGCACTCATACCCGAGCATCACCAACCGACGAAGATGGGAGCGCTCACGAACGATGGAGGCATACGTCGAGATGTTGGCAACGGAAGGCGTATTTTTTGCTAACTCCGCCAGTTAGCCCACTCCTCCTGCCTCATCAGGCTCATCCAGGCACTCAAACACCGTCACCACATCAATGGGTGAGCCACGCGCAGCGAGCTTCTCGATAGCCTGGTAGATCATACGGTGATCACGCCTGAAAAAATCTCCAGCTGAAAGCATGTCAGCGACCAGATCCCAAGCCGAGTTATCGAGCAACAGTCCACCGATCACGCCCTGCTCGACCTCAATCGAATGAGGTGGGACTAAATCAAGCAGGCTCATACTGCCGCTCTCCCCAAGGCCGCCCTCTTCGATAGCAACGAAACGTTCTGACTCAAACGCTCCTCGTTCAGCGCCTCAAACTTCGAGCGCCACTCGGGAAAAAGCTCTATGGAGAGTTCTTTGATTACTTTGAAAGCAGTTGGCGAGCGCCTATGGGTGGGGAGTCGATACTCAAGCCGATGTGCTGGCACACCTTCGGTCGCTGCGCGGCGAAAGCTCACCGCTGCGGGGATTGTGGTTTGCACCATCTGAATTTTGGGGTGGTCGGAGAACGTCTCGGTCAACGTGTGATAGATCAGGTTTGCATCATTGGTTGCATCCAGTTTGTTGATCACGATGTTCAACATGGGGGTCACCGCACCCAACGCAGCCAAGGGTTCAAGGTCCCGATAGAGCTGGAGCATCCCGCGCTGAAACTCCCGCGCAGTCAGCATATCGGGAGTAATTGGAGAAACCGCCATTTGAGAACCCAGCAAGGCCATCTCTAAAACGATGGAGCGAGCACCCTGGGTGTCGATCAGAATCAGATCAAAGTCCTGCGCGAACGCCGGCATCAAATTCTTGAGACGCAGGCGACCGTCAGCAGCGTGCAGTAACAAATTGCTCAGCAAATTGAACGGATCATTCGACTTGATTAGCGACAGATTGGGGATACAGGTCTGAGAAATGATCTGATCAGGCCGAGTCTCATTACTCGTGATCAACTGATAGGTACCGCCAGGTGCCTCGTGCGACAGGTTGTAAAACGAGGACAGCGACGGCTGATTATCAAGATCGATGAGCAGGGTTCGAACGCCTGCATCGGCGCAGAACGCGCCCAGATTGGCGCCAACCGTGGTTTTACCCGGCCCGCCTTTGGTTGAAACGACTGCTGCGACTTTCATGGGGCTTACCTCTGAATCGTAGGATTTAGAGACGGCTTCATGCTGGTCACGCTATGCGCTTTGATTGCTGGGTCAAATCCCAAGCAAAAAAAAGCCTGCATCTCTGCAGGCTTTTCTCTATCTGGCTCCACGACCTGGACTCGAACCAGGGACCCAATGATTAACAGTCATTTGCTCTACCAACTGAGCTATCGCGGAATGCGCCGTATGTTACTGATTAAAAAGGATAAGTCAAACCTTTTCGGGCATTCGGCTTGATTAAATCGGATGACCGGTTGAAGCGGCGTGTTCCCTGGCCAACTCCAGCCAGGCCAAAGCGGCCGGTGGCAGGTGGGCGCTGGCGCGCCAGGCCAGGGCGATGTGCCAATCTGTGTGGGGTTCGTCCAAGGGGATCAGGGCGATGCCAGCGTGTTGATGTTTGTGTGCCAGCATGCGTGGCACAAAGGCCACGCCCAGTCCGGCGGCGACCAGATCGATGATGAAGTCGATCTGCCCGCTGCGTGCGGTCACCTTCGGGGTGACACCTTTGCGCTCGCAGGCGGCAAGGATCTTCGCGTTGAGGGCGAAGCCGGCTTCGAACAAGATGAAAGGAGAATCCGCCAGGTCGGTGAAGTCGATGAGATTGCGCTGGGCCAAAGGGTGGCTGATGGGCAACACAGCCATCAGCGGCTCATTGCGCACGGGCTGGTAGTCGAAGTCTTCGTCGACCGGCAGCAGCAGCGCCGCCAGGTCAACCTCCCCCGCCTCCAGGCATTCGCGCAACTTTTTGCTGCCGTACTCGGTGAGTTCGATGTCGATATCCGGATAGCGCCGGCGGTAGGTCGCAAACATCGTCGCAAACAGCACACCGCATCCTACCGGCGGCAGGCCGATACGCAGCACGCCACGCTTTAAACCCCGCAGGTCGTTGATCTCGGCCACCAAATCGTTGCGCTCGGCGAGCAGCACCAAGGCACGGCGGTAGGCGATTTCACCGGCGGCAGTGAGTTCGTTGCGATGGCCGAGGCGGTTAAGCAGCGGCGTGCCCAATTCATCTTCCAGGGTCTTGACCGCCTTGCTCACGGTAGATTGGGTCAGGGACACCACCTCGGCAGCCTGGGAAAAGCCGCCCTGGCGCACCACTTCGACAAAGGCGCGCAACGTTCTCAGGTTCATCAGTATTCCTTTGGCGACTGGCTACCAGCGATAAAAGTTGTTTTTATCATGCCAGAGAATTACCTATCCTGAACCCACCTTGCCTTGTGGAGCCCCCAATAATGATCATCTCGTCCGCCTCCGACTACCGTGCAGCCGCCAAGCGCAAGCTGCCGCGCTTCCTGTTCGACTACATCGACGGCGGCGCCTACGCCGAACACACATTGCGCGCGAACAGTTCGGACCTGGCCGAGATCAGCCTGCGCCAGCGCATCCTGCGCAATGTGGAGAACCTGAGCCTCAAGACCACGCTGTTCGGCCAGGCGCTGGACATGCCGGTGATCCTCAGCCCGGTGGGCCTGACCGGAATGTACGCACGACGTGGTGAAGTGCAGGCGGCCAAGGCAGCGGCGAACAAAGGCATTCCGTTCTGCCTGTCGACGGTGTCGGTGTGCCCGATTGAAGAGGTGGCATCGCAGAGCGCCCAGGCGATCTGGTTCCAGCTGTATGTGCTCAAGGACCGTGGTTTCATGCGCAATGCGCTGGAGCGTGCGCAAGCCGCCGGGGTGACCACACTGGTGTTTACCGTGGATATGCCCACGCCCGGCGCGCGTTATCGCGATGCGCACTCGGGCATGTCCGGTCCTTTCGCGGCACAGCGGCGCATGTTGCAAGCCGTCACCAAGCCGCAATGGGCCTTCGATGTCGGGTTGATGGGCCGGCCACATGATCTGGGCAATATCTCCAAGTACCTGGGCAAACCCACCCACCTGGAAGACTACATCGGTTGGCTGGCGAACAATTTCGACGCGTCCATCAGTTGGAAAGACCTGGAATGGATCCGCGAATTCTGGAAAGGCCCGATGATCATCAAAGGTATTCTCGACCCCCAGGACGCCAAGGACGCGGTGAGTTTCGGCGCAGACGGCATCGTGGTCTCCAACCATGGCGGCCGTCAGCTGGACGGCGTGCTGTCCACCGCCAAAGCCCTGCCACCGATTGCCGATGCGGTGGGCGATGACCTCACGGTGCTGGTGGACTCCGGCATCCGTTCCGGACTGGACGTGGTGCGCATGCTGGCCCTGGGCGCCAAGGCCTGCCTGCTGGGGCGCGCCACGGCCTATGCGTTGGCCGCCGATGGCCAGCATGGCGTGGAAAACCTGCTGGATATCTTCGCCAAGGAAATGCGCGTGGCGATGACCCTCACCGGAGTCACCTCCATCGAACACATTGACCGAACTACCCTAGTCTGATTCTGCTAGGTGCTTAGTTGCCAATTAACTGGCGTCATCATTCAGCGACTGTATCTTGCGATAAAAACAGTCGCTTGATTTATAAGCCTTTTTATTAAGTTGATCGTATTTGGCATGAATCTCGCTCTAACCCTGTTCAAGCAGGTTAGCGATGACAAGACGTGCGGCAGTGCCCAGGGGTTATAACCCATTGCAAAGCGGTCTAGACTGTTACCCATGTTTTACGGAACTGAAGGAACAGTAAGACGCTTGGCACTCGCCACTCTCATCGAGCCTGTAAGACAGCCAAGTGCTTAGAGGCCGATCGCTTATGAAAACACCTACCCAGACCAACGCAATTGACTTTGACAGTGCCAAATTGCAACGCCTGGGGTTTGGTCAGCCATCCCTCGTCCCACGCCGCCCCACCACCCTTGCGCAACTCCGACAACAATTGGGCCTGCAATTGCAGACCAGCCTGGAGCCGGAACGCATCCTCGGTGTGTTCTTTCGCGAGATCCAGCGCCTGGTGCCCTTGGACGCCTTGCAATATCGCCATCAAGCCAGCGATTTGCGCCTGGAGTTCGGCCACCGCGGCCACCATTCAGTGAGTTATAGCCTGAGCCATGAAGGTGAGCACCTGGGCGAGCTGATCTTTCGCCGCAATCAGCGTCTGGCGGAAGAAGAACTTGGCCAACTCGAATCCCTGCTGGCCACCCTGCTCTACCCGATGCGCAATGCCCTGCTCTACCGCGCCGCCACCCGCAGCGCCTTGCGCGATCCGCTCACCGAAACCGGTAACCGCATCGCCATGGACCAGACCCTGCAACGGGAAATCGACATGGCGCGCCGGCACCTCAACCCGTTGTCGTTGCTGATGCTGGACATCGATCACTTCAAGACCATCAACGACACTTACGGCCATTCCGCTGGCGACAAGGTACTGCGCGCCGTCGCCGGGGCGATCAAGGGCCAATTGCGTAATGTGGACATGGTGTTCCGGTTTGGCGGGGAAGAGTTTCTGATCCTGCTGTCCAACACGGGTCGCGATGCGGCGGCGATGGTCGGTGAACGACTGCGCCAAGCCGCGCAGGCCCAGGATTATTGGGCGGATGACACGCGGATCGAATTGACGGTGAGCCTGGGTTGCTCGACCTTGCTGGCCGCCGAGTCTGCCGAAAGCCTGCTGCGCCGGGCCGACAGCGCCTTGTACGTGGCCAAGCGCGAAGGCCGTAACCGCCTGGCAATGGCGGGGTAAAGCCCCGCCACTCCCGTTACATCACGCTTCGCTGGCGACCCGCGCCTGGCGCTCGCGCGCCACGGCTGGTGCTTTCTCTTTCTCCAGGCGCATGCAGCTTTCCAGGAACAGGTACATGTAGTCGTAGCTCTTGCTCACGGCCTGGCGCAGCTCCGTCTGCAGTTCCTTGGTCGGGTTCAGCCCGGCCAGGGTGCAGATGATCTCCAGTGCTTCCCATGGGTGAGCATCATCGTACTGCGCGTGCATCTTCAGCCACTTCATCGCACGCTTGCGCTCTTCTTCAGGAAAAGCCGCCGCATAGACGCCGGTAGAACACACCACCGCCGACCATTCCCCGGTAGCGCCTTCGATCGCATAGTTGGTCGCGGCAATGGCCACGATCAGCGAATCGGCAGAGCTGGTGTGCCAGCACCAATGGCTCAGTGCATGCAGTTCCGGCGGTACGTTCTGGGCCTGCAACTCCTCTAGGCTCACGCCGTGGGCACGGGCCCAATGCACCCAATAGTCGGCGTGGTTGAGTTCCACGCGAATATTGCGCATCAGCCAGCGGCGCGCCATGTCCTCCCCAGGATGGCGGGCAAATTTGGTCTTGGTGAGGTTCTGTGCCATGTACAAGGCAAACTGTTCCACCACGGGCCATCCACCAATCAGGTAGTGGCGCATAGTCTTGGCGCTGAGCGTGTTGTCGCGCATGCGCTGGTACAGTTCGTGTTCGACAACGCGGCGCTTGCTCTCGCTACAGTCCAGGATCAGTTTCTGAGCCCATTCCGGGTAACTCGAGGCTTCCATAAGCGGGCCGGTTCTGATGAATGTGTCGATCACTGTTAAGGCTCCTTTTTAAGTGTGATTGTACAGACCAGCAAATGTTTCAGCGGAATGTGCCGGGCGCCTTGAATAACAGAGGCTGCGGCCGCACAGGTCGACACTGCAAGCTATCAAAGGTAAACAATTGCGGTCGTTCAATCAGGTAGCCCTGAGCGTAATCCACACCAATTTCGAGTAATGCCTGTTCGATTTGCGGTGTCTCGACAAATTCAGCAATTGTGCGCTTACCCATGACATGGCCGATGTGGTTGATCACTTCGACCATCGCGCGGTTAATCGGGTCGTCCAGCATATCCTTTACGAAACTTCCATCGATCTTCAGGAAGTCTACAGGTAAATGTTTAAGATAGGCGAATGAGGACATTCCGGCACAAAAGTCATCCAACGAAAAATGACAGCCTAAGGCTTTGAGTTCATTAATAAAGCGGATCGCGCTGCCTAAGTTTGCGATAGCACTGGTTTCGGTTATTTCAAAACAAATCATGCCCGGCGGAATAGCGTATGTATGAAACTTCTCACGTAAAAACCCGAGGAAGTCATCGTCACCAATAGTGATGCCTGACAAATTGATCGCACACATGGCCATGGGCCGCCCCGGCCGCTCCTGCATGCATCGATTGATGATCTTGAACACATTCTCGACCACCCAGCGATCCAGGGACGTCATCAAGCCATAACGCTCGGCGGCCGGGATAAAGCTGTCGGGCAAGATGATACGACCGGCTTCGTCATGCAGGCGCAACAGGATCTCGATATGCCCATCCCCTCCGTCGGTGTGCCCCAGGGGCGAGATTTCCTGGGCGTAAAGGCAGAACCGGTTTTCTTCCAAGGCCATGTGCAGGCGCTGCACCCAAGCCATTTCACCAAAACGCAGGGACAGTTCCGAGTCGTCGGCGTGGTAAACCTGCACGCGGTTGCGGCCTTTTTCCTTGGCCATGTAGCACGCCATGTCGGCGGCGCGCAGTGAGGTTTCCAGGGTGGTAGGGGTGTGCCCAAGGTGCACAAGACCAATGCTGACGGTGGTCATGAACGGCCGCCCCTTCCACACAAAGTGCAGGCTTTGCACCGTGTGGCGCAGGCTCTCGGCGATCTTTTCCGCCACCGCTGCCGGGCAGTTCTCCAACAGGATGCCGAATTCGTCGCCGCCCAGTCGCGCCAGGGTGTCGCCCTCGCGCAGGTCCGATTGCAGCAGCGCGCAGATATGCCGCAGCAATTCATCTCCGGCCGCGTGGCCACAGGTGTCATTGACCAGTTTGAACTGGTCCAGGTCAAGAAACATCAACGCATGCCGCTCGCCCAAATGCTGTGCTGTGGGGTGCAGCACCTGCTCCAGGCGGAATTCGAATTCGCGGCGATTGGCCAGGCCAGTCAAGGCGTCGTGGGTTGCCTGCCAGGACAGGTTGGCGATGTATTGACGCTCCTGGGTCATGTCATGCAGCACCAGCACCGCCCCCGTCACCTTGCCGGCACTGCGGATCGGCGCGCCCACCAGCGTCACCGAAACCGTACTGCCATCCAGGCGCTGGATGGTTTTGGAATGCTCGCTGCCGCCACTGAGCTGGCCCTTGACGATATGTTCGATCAGGGTAAAACCGTCTGGCTGGGCATTGTCATCCAGCAGGTTGAACAGCGCAGCCAGGGGCAGACCCTGGGCCTGGGCAGAATTCCAGTGAGTCAGTGCCTCGGCAGCCGGGTTCATGTAGGTGATGGCGCCGTCGACGTCGGTGGTGATCACCCCGTCGCCAATCGACTCCAACGTGATCTGCGCCCGCTCCTTCTCTTCCTGCAACGCATCAGCAAACGCGTGGCGCTGGGTCAGCAGCTTATGGGTACGCAACAGTGCCAGTACGATCAGGCCGAGGGCCGTGGCCAGGTTGGTAATCAGCAGCAACCGCAGGATCATCCGCGAGCCTTCGCCCAAGGCATCACTGAAGGCCTTGGCCGCCGGAGTCACCCCTTCGTTGATGGCGATGATATGGGCTTTCCACTGACGTACGTCGTTGGCACTGACCTGGTCACGGGTGATTGAGCTGTGCATCTCCCGGGCCAGGTCATCCAGTTGCACCAGGTAGCTATCGCCTACCGTCCATAGCTCGATGGCTTTTTCCAGGTAGCTGAAATGGCGGAAATTGAGGTAGAGCCAGATCAAACTGGAGACGTCATCCGGGTGGTTGCCACCTTTGAGGATGCCCAGGCGGGCAGCGCTGAGGTCTGGCGTGGATTGGTCCAGCGCAACGCGCAGTTCATGCCCGCCCTGGGGCACGGCGATCGCCTGCTGGTACTTGAGGTACGTGGTTTCGTCACGGTTGTCGGCATAGAGCGTCAGGTAATAAATGGCATCTTTCTGGCCCTTGGACCACAAACTTTCGCCTGCCACGTAGCCGCGCACTGCCGACAGCACGTAGAGACTGACGCAGCCTAACAATGCCTGGAACAGTACGACGGCGATAAAAGGCCACACAATGCCCAACAGCCGTGGCGTTCCGAGAGTCCGCTTTTGCTTCATGAAGCCCCTTGCACATGCACCGCTGGATACGCACGCGAAAAACCGCTTCCGATAGCTCAGCCTAGGCTAAATCAACGAACTTGTTGCAAGTGCCCGTAGAGTTTGGCGTACAACCCACCGTCAGCAATCAGCTGTTGATGGTCCCCGTCTTCAGCAATGTGACCGCCATCAAAGACCAATACTCGATCAGCCTGCTTAACCGCCGACAGACGGTGGGCGATGATCAGTGTAGTACGGCCGCTGAGGAACCGCGCCAGCGCCTGGTGCAGGTTGTATTCGGTGGCAGCATCGAGGGCAGAAGTCGCCTCGTCGAGGATCACCACTTTCGGTTCGGCCAATACCATGCGTGCAATCGCCAGGCGCTGACGCTGCCCACCAGAAAACCGCACCCCGGAACGCCCCACCACACTGTCCAGGCCCATGGGCAATGCCTTGACGGTAGCATCCAGCTGGGCGATTTCCAGTGCCTGCCAGCAGGCCTGGTCACTGCGTTCACGGCCCATGGTCAGGTTGGCGCGCACCGTGTCGTTGAACAGTGCCGGGTGTTGCAGCACCACGGCGACGTTTTCGCGAATGGTCTCCAGGCCGATTTCCTGCTGAGTGGCTCCCCCAAAGCGGATAGTTCCAGCCTGTGGCGTATAAAGTCCGAGCAACAGTTGCACCAGGGTACTTTTACCGCCGCCGCTCGCGCCGACGATGGCCACCTTCTCTCCAGGCGCGATAGCCAGGTTCAACTGATCCAGCACCAAATCTTCGCCATAACCGAAATTGAGGCCGCGCACTTCGATGCCGACGGTCTCACGCCCCACGAAGGGATCTTCGCCCCCGGCGTACTGCGGCTCATCGGCACGCGCCAGCAGTTCGTTGATCCGCGTCAGCGCGCCGCCCGCCGCGTAATAGGCGTATTGCAGGTTCAGCAATTGCTCCACCGGGCCGATCATGAACCACAGGTAGCTGAACACCGCGAGCATCTGGCCGATCGACAGGTCGGAGAACAACACGGTAAGCATGGCCGCAGCGCGAAAGATGTCGATACCGAACTGGAACAGCAAACCACTGGCGCGGCTGGAGGCGTCGGTTTTCCACTGGGAGTGTATTGCGTAGTCGCGCACTTCCTGGGCACGCTGGCCCAGGCGCCCGAGGAAGAAACCCTGGCGGTTGCCAGCGCGGACTTCCTGGATCGCGTCCAGGGTTTCAGTCAGCGCCTGGGTAAAACGTGAGGTGCTGTCGTTTTCCAGCTTCTTCAGGTGTTTGACGCGCTTGCCCAACTGCACCGTGGCGTAGATCACCAGCGGGTTGAACAACAGGATCAGCAGCGCCAGTTGCCAATGCATCCACACCAGGATCGCCGAGGTGCCCACCAGCGTGAGCATGGCCACCAGGAAGCGGCTGAGGGTTTCGCCGACGAATTTGTCCAGCGTATCGAGGTCGGTGACCAGATGAGTCGTGACCGTGCCGCTACCCAGGCTTTCGTATTCGCCCAGGGAAATGCGCTTGAGCCGCTCGATCAGGCGCACGCGGATGCGGTACACAATGTCCTTGGCCAATCGCGCAAACAAGCGCGCCTGCATTACGTTGAACACCAACGCACCACAGCGCAGGAACAGGGTCACCAGCAGCATCAGGCCGATATAGCCAGCCGCCTTCTGCCAGCCCAGCGGCAATGCGTGATTCATGACCTTGAGCGCAGCGTCGCCATGGCCCAGCAGGACTTCGTCCACCAGCAGCGGCAACAGCAACGGGATCGGCACGCTGCACAGGGTCGCCAGCACGGCGACGCCATTGGCGATCCACAGGGATTTCTTGTGACGCAGGGCCAGGCGGCGAATTTCCGCCCAGGTCAGGCGATCGGTGCGCTGGGCGGGTTCATGCACAGGTGGCTCGCTCCAGCCATCGGCCCAGTAGAGGCGATAGCTCGGACAGCGACTGGTAACCGTTGGTCAGCAAGGCCAATTGACCATTGCGCTCGGCCAGCAGCGTCGGGAAACCAGCGATGCCCAAGTCCTGCACCCAGGTGAAGTCGGCCGCCGTAGCCGCATGCTGCTCAGCGCGGTCAAACTCGCCGGCAAACTCGATACGCGGGATACCCGCCTGTTCCGCCAGTTCCACCAGCACGCTGGCGAGGGTCACGTCGCGGCCTTCCACATAGAACGCACGCTGGATCAGCCCCAGCAGCTTCCAGGCGCAGTCCGGCGCCAGGCTGCGGGCGGTGACAATGGCCCGGCACGCCGGCTCCGTGTCATACACAAAACCGTCGGGCAACGCGCCTTCGCGCTTGAACGGCTGGCCGGTGGCGTCGGTGACTGCCTGCCAGTGTTCCAGGATATAGCGCCGAGTGGTCGGCTCCAGCGCCGCGCCGCTGCCGGTGCGCAAGCCGCCCACCACCAGATGCAGTTCCACGCCGGCCGCCTGGGCCTGCTCCACCAACGCCTCGGCCACCGGGGCAAACCCCCAGCACCAGGAACACATCGGGTCCATTACATAGAGCAGGCGCGCGGACATGGGTCAGGCCTCGGAAGGAGTTTGCTTGTAGTTGAAACCAATCGGGTGCGGCATGTTGCGGGCCTTGGCCAGCTCGATCTGCTTCTGGCGGTCGATCGCGCTGCGACGGGTCTTCTCCGGCAGCTTATCCCAGCAATGCGGGCAGCTGATGCCAGCCACGTAGTGCTCGGAGGCGCGGTCTTCGGCGCTCACCGGTGTGCGGCAAGCATGACATTGATCGTAGTCGCCTTCGCTCAGGTCGTGGCGCACGGTCACGCGATTATCGAAAACAAAGCAGTCGCCCTGCCATTTGGTTTCGGCCTGCGGCACCTCTTCGAGATACTTCAGGATGCCACCCTTGAGGTGGTAGACCTCATCGAAGCCTTCGCTGAGCATGTAGCTCGACGCCTTCTCGCAGCGAATGCCGCCAGTGCAGAACATGGCGACTTTCTTGTGCTTGGCCGGATCGAAGTTGGCTTTGATGTAGTCGGGAAATTCGCGAAAACTGGTGGTTTTCGGGTCGATCGCACCTTCAAATGTGCCGATGGACACTTCATAGTCGTTGCGGGTGTCGATCAACAGCACTTCCGGGTCGCTGATCAACGCGTTCCAGTCCTGCGGGTCGACATAGGTGCCGACTTTCTTGTTCGGGTCGACGCCTTCGACGCCCAGGGTCACGATCTCTTTCTTGAGCTTGACCTTGGTGCGGTAGAACGGCTGGTCGTCGCAGTAGGATTCTTTGTGGTCGATGTCGACCATGCGCGGGTCGTTCTTCAACCAGGCCATCAGGCCGTCAATGCCTTCGCGGCTGCCGGAAACGGTGCCGTTGATGCCTTCTTCGGCGATCAGCAAAGTGCCTTTGATGCCGTTGTCGACCATCGCCTGCAACAGCGGCTCGCGCAGGGCGACGTAATCTTCGAGGGTGACGAACTTATACAGTGCCGCCACGACAATCGGTTGAGTCATGGGTGTTCTCTCCAGGTGGCTACCCTCGTAAAGGGTGAACCGGATGCAAAAAAAACGCGCCGGCTAAGCGGCGCGTTGCGGATTCTAACAAATGCCCGGTGTCAGAGACACCCGATCATCAGTCATGTCCGCCAGCGCAGGTCGGCGAGGCCGGGGCTGCGTCGATTTTCGCCCATTCCTCAGGCGTGTAGGTATGCAGCGCCAGCGCATGAAATTCGCTCATCAGGTCACCCAGGGTGGCGTAGACCTTCTGATGGCGCTTGACGCGGTTGAGCCCCTCGAACTGCGGGCTGACCAGCACGGCCTTGAAGTGGGTCTGCAACCCACGGCTGTGCATATGGCTTTCGTCCAGCACGCTCAAGTGGTCGGTGCCCAGGGCGGCAAGCGCCGTTTCGATACGCTGTTGCATGGTCATTCCTGCTTACTTCTTCTTGGCCGGGGCGGCGGCTTTAGGCGTCAGCTCGTTGGTCATGTCTTCCAACAGCTTGTTCACCACCGGCACGGCGCTTTCCAGCTTGGCCTGGGTCATCTGGGCCGACTGCTGGGTCAGCTGAGGCATTTTTTCCAGGACTTTCTTGCCAAGTGGCGACTGGTAGAAGGCAACCAGTTCCTTGAGTTCGGATTCGCTGAAGTTGCTGGTGTAGAGCTTGACCATGTCCGGTTTCAGCTTCGGCCAGCCGATAGCCTGGTCCAGGGCGGCGTTGGCCTTGGCCTGGTAGCTGTCCAGTACGGACTGCTTGGCGGCAGGCGCCTTGGTCTGTTCGAAGCGCTGGGCGAACATTTGCTGCACTTGCATGTACACCGGGGTACCCAGCTTGTCGGCATGGGCCAGGGTAAGGAAGGCTTCGGCACTGGCGTTGTGGCTGGCGGTATCGGCGAAGACTTGGCCGCTGGCGCAAACCAGAGCAACCGCGGTACAGATGGCACGAAGACGAGTCATCGAGTTTCCTTTTCTAGCAGGCGAGGTCGGACCCCAAGGGCGCCCATTCTGCGCCTAAAAAACCTTATGGCTCAACCCCAAGCCATGTAGGACAAGGATTCTCGAGGGATGAACCCGATGAAAAGTCTTTTAGGGAACCCCCCCGGTCGATCAAGGCCTAAACTGCGCAAACAGACCTGAAGGAGTGTGCCCGATGAGCCGTATCGAAACCGACAGCCTGGGAGAAGTCCACGTCCCGGATGACGCTTACTGGGGCGCCCAGACCCAACGTTCGCTGGTGAACTTCGCCATTGGCGAACAGCGCATGCCGCTGGCGGTGTTGCACGCCCTGGCCCTGGTCAAGAAGGCCGCAGCACGGGTCAACGACCGCAATGGCGACTTGCCCGCCGACATCGCCCGCCTGATCGAACAAGCCGCCGACGAAGTGCTCGACGGGCAACATGACGACCAATTCCCCCTGGTGGTGTGGCAGACCGGCAGCGGCACCCAGAGCAACATGAACGCCAACGAAGTGATCGCCGGCCGCGCCAACGAACTGGCAGGCAACAAACGTGGCGGCAAGAGCCCGGTGCACCCCAACGATCACGTCAACCGTTCCCAGAGTTCCAATGACTGCTTCCCCACCGCCATGAGCATCGCGGCGGTCCAGGCTGTGCATCAGCGTTTGCTGCCGGCGATTGCCACGCTTTCCGGCGGCCTGGCTGAACAAGCTGCCAAACATATGAAGCTGGTGAAGACCGGCCGCACCCACATGATGGATGCCACGCCGATCACCTTCGGCCAGGAACTCTCGGCGTTCATCGCCCAGCTTGACTACGCCGAACGCGCCGTTCGCGCCGCCCTGCCCGCCGTGTGCGAACTGGCTCAGGGCGGCACGGCCGTTGGCACCGGGCTGAATGCGCCCCACGGTTTTGGCGAGGCGATTGCCTCCGAGCTGGCGGCGTTGTCGGGCTTGCCGTTCGTCACCGCGCCGAACAAATTCGCCGCCCTTTCCGGCCACGAACCGTTGGTGACCCTGCACGGTGCGCTGAAAACCCTGGCAGTGGCCCTGATGAAAATCGCCAACGACCTGCGCCTGCTGGGCTCCGGCCCGCGCACCGGCTTGGCCGAGGTGAAGTTGCCGGCCAACGAGCCCGGCAGTTCGATCATGCCGGGCAAGGTCAACCCGACGCAGTGCGAAGCGCTGTCGATGCTGGCCTGCCAGGTGCTGGGCAATGACGTGACCATCGGCATCGCCGCCAGCCAAGGGCACTTGCAGTTGAATGTGTACAAGCCGGTGATCATCCACAACCTGCTGGAATCCATCCGCCTGCTGGCCGATGGCTGCAACAACTTCCAGGAACATTGCGTCGCCGGGCTTGAGCCTGACCCCGTGCAGATGGCCGAGCACCTGGAGCGCGGGCTGATGCTGGTGACCGCGCTCAACCCGCACATCGGCTACGACAAGTCGGCGGAAATCGCCAAGAAGGCCTACACCGAAGGCTTGACCCTACGCGAGGCCGCATTGGACCTGGGCTACCTCACCGATGAGCAATTCGACCAGTGGGTTCGCCCGCAAGACATGCTCGGTGCCTAGGACGCCATGCGCAACCGCCGGGCCTTGAGCCCGGCGAGCAAAGACGGCGCCAGCGCCACGGTCGCCGAGCCCAACACCACCACCAACGCCCCGGCATAGCCCAGGGCGTTGATCTCTTCGGCCTGCACATACTCGGGCCACAGCCACGCCGCCAGGGCCACAGCCACGAAAGTCACCAGCGGTGTCAGCGCCAACGTCGCACTGACCCGCGATGCTTCCCAGTGGGCCAACGCTTCGGCAAAGGCGCCATAGGCCACCAGGGTATTCATGCAGCACGCCAGCAACAGCCAGCCTTGCAGCGGGCTCAGGTCCAAGGCCTCAAGGGGATGCGCCCAAGGCGTGAGCAACAACGCGCAGGTGAGGTAGATCACCATCATCACTTGCAGCGAATTCCACACCGTCAGCAGTTGCTTCTGGCCCAGGGCGTAGAACACCCAGATCGAAGTGGCAAGCAGGATGGTCAGCACGCCAGCCGTATAGGCGCCAAGGGACGTCAGCAACTCTTCCAGGCGCTGGTTGAAGAACAGGCCAAAGCCTGCGATCAACACGAACAACCCCAACACCTGCCCGCGACTGAACCGCTCCTTGAACACAAACACACTGGCGATCATCAAGAAGATCGGCCCCATCTGCACCACCAGCTGCGCGGTGCCGGGGCTGAGCATTTTCAGGCCCACCAGGTACAACACGTAGTTGCCCACCAGGCCACACACCGCCATGCCCACCAGCCAACCGCCCTTGGGGCCCAATACCTTGCGGCTGGGCAAGCGTTTGGTCAGCGCCAAGTAGATAAACAGACAACTGCCGGCCACGATCAGGCGAAACCAGGTGACGGTGATCGGGTCCATCACCTGCAGCACTTGCTTGAGTTTGATCGGCAGAATGCCCCAGAGCAGCGCGGTCAGCAGGGTCAGGAGAAAACCGTAGACCCAGCGGCCGGAAGAGATGTGCATGAGTGCCCCAGAAGCCAGAGGAAGTGGAGCTGCATTCTAGGGGCACCCGACGCACTTTGTGTAGCGAAGATCAGCGCACCGCTTCGAATAACCCGGTCGCCCCCATGCCGCCGCCCACGCACATGGTGACGATGCCGTAACGCAGATTGCGCCGCTGCAACTCACGTACCAGATGCCCCACCTGCCGCGAACCGGTCATGCCGAACGGGTGCCCGATGGAGATCGAGCCGCCATTGACGTTGTACTTGGCGTTATCGATTTCCAGGCGGTTACGCGCATACAGACACTGGGACGCGAAGGCTTCGTTGAGTTCCCACAGGTCGATGTCCGCCACTTGCAAGCCCTTGGCCTTGAGCAGCTTGGGCACCGAGAACACCGGGCCGATGCCCATCTCGTCCGGCTCACACCCGGCTACCGTGAACCCCCGGAAAAACGCCTTAGGCTTGAGCCCCAACTCCAGGGCTTTTTCCAGGCTCATCACCAGGGTCATCGAAGCGCCGTCGGACAGCTGCGAGGAGTTACCCGCCGTCACCGAACCGTCCTCGGCAAACACTGGCTTCAAGCCTTGCAGGCTGGCCAGGGTGGTGTCCGGGCGGTTGCAGTCGTCACGGTCAACCACGCCTTCGAGCACCTGCACTGCACCGGTGTTCTTGTCTTCGACCTTGTACTGGACCGCCATCGGCACGATTTCATCGTTGAACAAACCGTCGGCCTGAGCATGGGCAGTGCGTTGCTGGCTTTGCAGGGCGTAGAGGTCCTGCTCTTCGCGGCTGACGCTGTAGCGACGCGCGACGATCTCGGCAGTCTGGCCCATGGGGAAGTAGATACCCGGCACCTGCTCTTTCAGCAGCGGGTTGATCAGGTTGTCGGTGTTGACGCTTTTCATCGTCAGGCTGATGGATTCGACGCCACCG
The DNA here is from genome assembly GCF_013386605.1 of Pseudomonas sp. IPO3749. Lineage (NCBI taxonomy): Bacteria > Pseudomonadati > Pseudomonadota > Gammaproteobacteria > Pseudomonadales > Pseudomonadaceae > Pseudomonas > Pseudomonas sp. IPO3749. The sequence goes on from NZ_JACARN010000063.1 coordinate 27,841, forward strand.
GCAACGATGATGTCGCTGCAACCGGAGGCAATCTGGTTGGCCGCGATGGCAATCGCCTGCAAGCCCGACGAGCAGAAACGGTTGAGGGTCATCCCGGCCGTGCCGGTGCCCAGTTTCGACAACACTGCCACGTTGCGCCCGATGTTGTAGCCCTGTGCGCCCTCGTTGGAGCCGGCGCCGACGATGCAGTCCTCCACCGTCGCCGGGTCGATGCCATTGCGGGTCAGCAGCGCGTTGACGCAATGGGCCGCCATGTCATCCGGGCGGGTCTGGTTGAACTTGCCGCGAAAGGATTTGGCCAGGCCGGTTCGCACGCTGTCGACGATCACTACTTCACGCATGGGCTACCTCGATCTTGTGGTTGTGGGGAGATGGATCGAGGATAGATCCAGCTCCCGTCAATCGCGACGATCATTCACCCGGCGTATGCAAAAGCATGGGCACCTTGCACCCTGTGACGAGGTTATTTCTTTTTCTTTTTGTCGTGCTTGTCGGATTTGTCGAACGCGTCTTCCAGCGCCCGGTTGATAGTGCGCAGCACCTTGACCCGGGCCCAGCGTTTGTCGTTGGCTTCCACCAAGGTCCAGGGTGCAATTTCGGTGCTGGTGCGGTCGACCATATCGCCCACGGCGGCGCGGTAGTCGTCCCACTTGTCGCGGTTGCGCCAGTCGTCTTCGGTGATCTTGAAGCGTTTGAACGGGATTTCCTCGCGGGCCTGGAAACGCTCCAGTTGGGTCTGCTTGTCGATGGCCAACCAGAACTTGACGACGATCACACCCGCATCACGCAGTTGTTCTTCGAAGTCGTTGATCTCGCCATAGGCGCGCATCCAGTCCGCCGGGGTGCAGAAGCCCTCGATACGCTCCACCAGCACGCGGCCGTACCAGGAGCGGTCGAACACGGTGAACATGCCCCGCGCCGGGATCTTTTGCCAGAAACGCCATAGATACGGTTGAGCGCGTTCATCTTCGCTCGGCGCGGCAATCGGCACAATGTGATACTGCCGTGGGTCCAGCGCTGCCGCCACCCGACGGATAGCCCCGCCCTTGCCCGCCGCGTCGTTACCCTCGAACACCGTGATCAGCGCGTGCTTACGCATGCGTTTGTCGCGCATCAGGCCGGAGAAACGCGCCTGCTCGGTGATCAGTTGTTCTTCGTAATCGTCCTTGTCCAAACGTTGGGTCAGGTCGAGGCTGTCCAGCAGGCTCTTTTTGTCCACCGACGCAATCAACGGCGCCGGGTTCATGCCGCTGGCCTTGCCCTTGGGCAGCTTCAGCGCATTTTGCAGGCCTTCGAGCAGCAGCTTGCCCACAGTGAGGCTGCGATAGTTGCTGTCCACCCCTTCGATCACATGCCACGGCGCATAGTCGCGGCTGGTGCGACGCAGCACGCGCTCGCCGAAATGCACGAATTTGTCGTAGGTCTCGGACTGCTGCCAGTCCAACGGGCTGATGCGCCAGCTGTGCAGCGGGTCGTCAGCCAGGGCCTTGAGCCTTGCCTTCATCTGCTTCTTGGACAGGTGGAACCAGAACTTGAAGATCAGCGCGCCCTCATCGCAGAGCATCTTTTCCAGGCGCTCGGCACCGGCAATGGCCTGGTCCAGGCGCGCGTCCTTGATCTGCCCGTGCACGCGGGCCTGCAGCATCTGGCTGTACCAATTACCGAAGAAAATCCCCATGCGGCCCTTGGCGGGCAACTGACGCCAGTAGCGCCAGGCCGGTGGCCGCGCCAGCTCTTCGTCGGTCTGCTGGTCGAAAGTGCGCACTTCGATCAGGCGCGGGTCCATCCATTCGTTCAACAGCTTGACGGTCTCGCCCTTGCCGGCGCCTTCGATGCCGTTGATCAGGATGATCACCGGGAAGCGCTTCTGCTGTTGCAGCTCGTACTGCACCTCCAGCAGGGCCTCGCGCAGGGCCGGCACTTCGGCGTCGTAGGTGTCTTTGTCGATGGCGTGACCGATTTCGGCGGATTCGAACATGGGCAGCTCCGTGTGTGAATGGACCAAGACTAGCGGATTGGAGTGCCCGTTGCGCTTGATCCATGACATTTCGCTGACACTCAGCTCACAAACTCTAATATTTCCAGCTCGACACCGACGGAACTCACCGCTGACGCCTCAACACTCAACGGAAGGCGTGATTAAGCGCCCCAAGGAAGAAGACTTTTCTGTCACGTCAAATCAGGTAGGTAATCATGCTTTCCGTCAACAAACAGCAAACTGTTACCCTCGATTTCCCTCTCCCCACACCGCCCGACAACCCGTCGCCGCACACCGTCGTTCACAAGATCGAGACCAATGTCCCGCTTCTGGCACGCTCTCTGAGGCGAACTCGCGAAGCGCCCGAGCCACCGACAAGCTCAGCCAAGACGAGCGCGACTGCACCTAGCATTTCCAGTGGCGCTTTGTCCTGGCCACTGCCCTTGTCAATCGAAATGCAACGCCAAATCGCGGATGTGATTGCCTGTAACAGCACGCATCTGCCGGGGCTGCCACTGAATGACAACCGCAAGGGCGCCTTGGGCTACTTGCTGAGTGACCCGTCACTGTCAAATATCGACCTACAGAACCCCGTGACAGCGCTGGAACAGCTCGCCCAAACGCCCAGGTGGGCAGCATTGGGCAACGCCATACAAACCCAACTCAAAGGCATTCCCACCCAGACCAGCCTCAACGATTACGTATTGGCGGCTATCAGTATTGGCTTGGACCTTGAGTCACTTGATCATACTAGGCGCAACACCGTTGCCGGGTTTGATCTGGCGGGTCAGGCTCGCTGGGGCCAGCCGCCATCGAGCGTAGTGACGGCGCTGGAGCACCACTTGATCGCTCAAGGCAAAGCCACGGCCGACAGCGCAAAGCTGGGCGCCCAGCTGTTACTGGCAAGGGTGGCGCCGGAGTATCGGGTCAAGGAAGTTCCCGCGTCTGTGGTCTACGGCAGCACCACGTGGGCGAAATTTACTATCGCGGTGAACCACCTTGAAACCGACATGCCCGGCAGCACGGCGAGCATGAGCTTTGCGCAGGTCATGGCAAAGGCCGAGGGCGGCTCCCAGACACCGTCCCCGCGTGCAGTGAAAGCGGCACTGGTCGATTGGGCAGTGGTCAATGGTGTTGTCGAAAAGCAGGCAGAAGATGCCTACACGGCTGATCAAGTCGAGACCCTCAGGCGCGCGTTCAATCAGCAGCAAAGTGAACGGGCAACAGCCTCCAGGGCACTGGACAGCGCATTACCCAGCCGTAGGGAGATGGCTTTGGAGGAGCTCAAGGCACGCTTTGGCGACCAGCCGTTCTTTGAAGACAAATGCCTGGAAGCCCAACGAACGCCAAGAACGGGAAGGCTTTACACCGGGAAATACTCAATGTTGGACCTGGTCATGGCGGGCATTGAAAAGCACGAGACCTGGGTCACCAAAGACACACGCATTCCTCTCCAAGCCTTCAATACCGGCGCCAAATTCACGACCAGTGATTCCTTCAAAAAAACATTCGACAGCGTCATCGGCGAACACAAGAAAGCTCACCATACCCTGCTCAAGCACTTGATTGCCCAGCTTCCACTGGAGGACCGAAAAAACCTCGAGGAGGGCAAACTCTCGTTTTACCGGCAAAACACTTACCAGATAGGGATGGACATCATTCCATCGACAACGCTCGTTAATAAAGGCCGCACACTGACCCTGAAGCTTGAGCGATCCGTCGACAACACCACCCAGGTCGACTTGTATGAAATAGATATGACCCAAGGCGTCATCCGTAAACGCAGCGACGCGCTCTACCTGGTAACGCCCTCCACCAAACGGGCGGCCAATAAAAATTATGTGATCGAAGAATTCAAGCCCGATGACGACAAGCAAACACACCTGCGTAATGAGCGCCCTTCAACCCAGTCGACGCCCCTGAGCTTCTCCAGTGCCCGAACGGACTACATCGCCAACGCCGTCGTCGAGGCGATTGACCTTGATTCGGCCGATGTCCTGAACGCGGCACGCGGTATAACCACTGTCGATCAGGAACGAGCGTCACGGGAGGCGGTGCATGAGTTCCTGCTCAACCTTGTGCCGCTGCGGTCCGCGATTGTCAATTTCCGCGATGGCCATACCGCCCAAGGGGTTTATGACTTGGTAGTGGATGTGTTTGGTTTTCTGACGGCGGGGCTAGGGGTGGCCGGGAAACTCGGCAAAGTAGTGAATGCAACCACCAGCGTCGGCACAAAAGCGCTACAGGCGGCAAAAATCCTGGGAACGACAGCCATCGGCACGATCAACCCGCTGGGTGGCGTGGGCGACTTGGTGGTAGGTGCCGGGAAGCTGATCATCAAAGGCGCACAATCAGCATTGCGCGGCACCCACTCGCTCTTGGCTCAAGTGGGCGATCTGCTTAAGGCCTATCCGAAACAGCCCTGTGCAGCGGGTATTTTCACGGTTGCCGGTCAACCTTTCGAAGGGGCCGCGGTGCTTCATAAAGGCCGCTGGCATGCTTTTGATACTGCCACTCAATCCGTCTATGGCCCACCTCGGGATGACTTCCGCGCCAGTGCCCGCTCATTACAGAACACCTCATTTGGCGGAACCGATTTCAACGTCCTGGAAACGGCCCTCAACGAACGCCCCTTGGTGATTCATCGCGCCGGCTTCAGTGACGTCGTCATTGGTGACCAGGTCTTTCGGCAGGACCCCAAGCAACCGGGCGTCTTATACGACCTGGCCACAACTCATCCGGAAAAAAATGCTGACGATCTGGCCGCTGTTTGCAGCCCGCCAAAGAATGGTGCTCGGGTCAAGCGTGGCCTGTCCAACCTGTGTTTTGCAAAAAATGTAACTGCGACCGGTACGAGCGAGTTCAAGCGTGCGCAATCACTTGAACACAAACGCTTCCAGCCCTACCCCAACCGTTCCGGTGCAACGCTGCTCAGCCATAACCGGCGCTACTACCGGGCTGACACCCCATTGACAGATCAAAAGCTTCGACTTGAAACGCCAGGAGTGCTCATCAACTACAAACCTCAAGTCAGCGGTAAAGTGATTGATGACCCCTCTTTTGGCTTGCCCAATAACGAAGTGGACCCGGTACTCAATACCCACACACGTGTGGTCAGGCTTGAAGCCATCGACGACCAGGCCAACACTCAACGCGATGTGCGGGCGATGGTGATCGAACTCGATCACAACAACAGTGGCCCGAAACAGTATCTGGTGGCGGAGGCTGACAGCGGGGTCTTCTACCAGGCCGAACTGGGCCAGGGCACTGATCTTGACTTCCATAAAATCGATGCGCTGACCGGCAACAGCCTGGGCCTTGAACTTATTCTCAAACACAACCAGAACATCGAAGACGCCTTGAACGCCGCGAAGCTGAACATCAATAACGATCTGGTCACCCTTCCACCGCTGGAAACGATTTTTACCAATCTGCGCGAGAAGTCTCACTACCGGCCCAAACAAATGGCAGCCCTGAAAGAAAAGGTCGACAAGCTGCCAGACGAGAAAAAACGCGAGTTCGCATTGGGTGTCTGGAACAAGGGAGACGGCCGGCCGGTCGAGGTCGCGGCGCAGGAGGTGAAAGTGACGGCCCTGAGCAAACCGGCTGACTTCGATCAGTTCCTACCGGTCAACAAAAACCGGTTCTATGCGCAAGCTGCGAAGAAGGAAGTGGATAAACAACTCCACGCCACCGGGGTCGGCTCTGCCAATCAGCGTGTGCCCACCAACCCAAGCGACTTAACGCGACAAAAAGTCGCTCGCGAGGTTGTGATCTGGGAGTACGACAAAATCGGCGCCCCCAACTATGCCGACATCGTCCTCAAGACCGGCGCGGGCAATTGCGACCAGATGGCAAGGGCCGCCGCTGAAATCATCAAGGAAAGCGGTGGCGATGCCAGCGTATGGGCGATGTCGGGGCATGTATTTACAGTGGTCGGAGCGCCGACCGGGCTCAATGCCAGGACCATCGACTTCAGTGAGCCCAAATGGGCAAATGCCTGGATCGTCGACCCATGGGCGGAAATCGAATGCAAGGCCAGTGAGTATGTGACGCGTCTCAAACAAAAAATGGACGAGTGGCAACGCGCCGGTAAAGAACTCTTGATCGTCAACCCGTCCCCCCCCGGCGGCGCGCCACAATGGAGCAGCCCCAATGAGCCGTTCTGGCTAGACATGCTGGTCAAGGAAGAGAAGGAGTGGCTGTATAAAGCGTAGCGTCAAAGATTGCCACAGATCAGGCAAGGGTGGGCCAATCAGCTAGAATGGCCGCCTTGCCTTTGCCTGCTTTTTTATGAGTCGCCCATGAACCCCGTATTTCACGCCCAGCTCGACTGGGATGACCAAGGTCGCCCGCATTCGCGGGTTTTCGACGATGTGTATTTCTCCGATAAATCGGGCCTTGAAGAAACCCGTTATGTGTTCCTGGAACAGAACCGTCTGCAAGAGCGCTTCGCTACGTTGCAGGCGGGTGGGCGATTGGTGATTGGCGAAACCGGTTTCGGCACTGGCTTGAATTTCTTGTGCGCCTGGCAATTGTTCGAACAGCACGCCGTGACCGGTGCGCGCCTGCATTTTGTCAGCGTGGAAAAGTACCCGCTGAGCCCCTCCGACCTGCAACGCGCCCTCGCCCTCTGGCCCGAGCTGCAACCGTTCGCCGAGCTGCTACTCAAGCAATACATCGCCATCCACCAGGGCTTCCAACGCCTGGTGCTGGACAACGGTCGCGTGACCCTGACGCTGTTGATCGGCGACGCCCTGGAGCAACTGCCGCAACTGGACGCGCAGGTCGACGCGTGGTTCCTCGACGGCTTCGCCCCGGCGAAAAACCCGGACATGTGGACCGCTGAACTGTTCGCCGAACTGGCGCGCCTGGCCGCCCCCGGCTCGACCATCAGCACCTTCACCAGCACGGGCTGGGTGCGCCGGTTGATCAACGCAGCCGGGTTCAAGATGAAACGCACGCCGGGCATCGGCCACAAGTGGGAGATCCTGCGCGGTGAGTTCCTCGGCTGGCCCGCCGAGACGCCCGCACCGCCATGCGCAAAACCATGGTTTTCACTCCCGCCGGCTATCGAAGGCGAACGCCACGCCATGGTTATCGGCGGCGGCCTGGCCGGTTGTGCCACCGCCGCCAGCCTCGCCGCCCGTGGCTGGCGCGTCAGCCTGTTGGAGCGACACGCCGAGTTGGCCCAGGAGGCCTCGGGCAACCCGCAGGGCGTGTTGTACCTCAAGCTGTCCGCCCATGGCACGGCATTGTCCCAGTTGATCTTGAGCGGCTTCGGCCACACCCGGCGCCTGCTGGAACACCTGCATCGCGGCGTGGACTGGGACGGCTGCGGCGTGCTGCAACTGGCATTCGATGCCAAGGAAGCCGAGCGCCAGGCTCAACTGGCCGAGGCGTTTGCGCCAGAGTTGCTGCACCTGCTGGACCGCGCCCAGGCGCAACAACGGGCGGGGATCGATCTGGCTCAGGGCGGCCTGTTTTTCCCTGAAGGCGGCTGGGTGCATCCACCGGCGTTGTGTCAATGGCAAGCGGCGCAGCCCTTGATCAGGGTCCTCCCCCACCACCATGCGCTTGACCTGCAACGCGTCGACAATCAATGGCAGGCTCTCGAGGGTGACACCCTGCTAGCCAGTGCCCGCGTGGTAGTGCTGGCCGGCGCCGCAGAGATCAAACAGTTTCCGCAAAGCGCCGAGCTGCCCCTCAAGCGCATCCGCGGGCAGATCACCCGGTTGGCGCAGACCCCGGCGAGCGAAGCACTGGCCACCGTGGTCTGCGCCGAAGGCTATGTCGCCCCAGCACGCCTGGGTGAACACACCCTCGGTGCCAGTTTCGACTTTAAAAGCGACGACCTAACGCCCACCGCCGCCGAACATGCAGGCAACCTGGAGATGCTGCGGGAAATCTCCGAAGACTTGTTGCACCGCCTGGGTGCCGATCAACTGGCGCCCGACCAGTTGCAAGGCCGCGCCGCGTTCCGCTGCACCAGCCCCGACTACCTGCCCATCGTCGGCCCGCTTGCCGATCTCACGGTGTTCAACCAGGCCTATGCCACATTGAGCAAGGATGCCCGACAGGTGCCGGACACGCCCTGCCCCTGGCTTCCCGGCCTGTATATCAACAGCGGCCACGGCTCACGTGGACTGATCACCGCACCGTTGTGCGGCGAACTGCTCGCCGCGTGGCTGGATAACGAGCCATTGCCGCTGCCGCGTAGCGTGGCTGAAGCCTGCCACCCCAACCGGTTTGCGCTGCGTGCGCTGGTCCGGGCCAAGCCGCCTGCACGGTGAGCCGCTGACGGGGCTTCAGCACGGGCCGGCCCGGCGCATTTGATCTTTCGTCAGGCGTTCGATTTCTGTGGCTTCGGCCTTGTCTTTCTCCTCCATGATCAGGTTTGCCTGTGTCAGGTATTCACCCTCGGTAATGGGCGGGGTTTGTGTTTCGAGCGCCGCCAAGCGCTCGAAAAAAGGCTTGAACACGGCGTCAAACCTATCGGAAGAGGCCTGTCTCAAATAGTCGATCCAGAAGCGCGCCTTGACGATGTATTGCAACAGCGCCGCAGTGCGCTCGGCGTTCTCCACAGCGATTTTCGCCTCGACCAGGTCCGACGGCTTCACACCGGCCAAGTCTTCATGGATCAGGTGTTTAGGCTGCCCCGGCAAATCCAGTGTTTGCGCCAACCGCGTGCGGAAGAACAGGCTGACTTCCACCCCATCGGTCTCGGGGTGTTTCTTGCTGTGGGCAAAGGCAAAGCTTTCCACTTGGCTCAGGCGAAATAACCGCTTGGCAAGGTCCAGCAGCGACTTTGCAGTCGCTTGCCCACTCACCACTGAGCGCGAGGCTTCGTGGATATCGAGCAGTACCTCGAGGTCACTGAAATTCGCCGCAGCCGCGTCATCGCAATTGATCGGCATTGCTGCCCGGTTGAACACGCGGTCGCGCAACTTGGCATCCGCGGCGGTGGCGTCCAACACCCGCCAAATACGCCGTTCCAAATCGTCACGCAGCTTGGTCGCGTCTGCCGTGTTGACCAGGCGGGCCATTAAATTGAATAACGCGTCGCTACGCGGTTCGTTTTTCAGCGCTCTCCAGGCAAGGTCCTTTTCCGCATAGCGCTCTACCCGTTGATCTGCCAACCACGCGTCGCGCGCCGTCTGCTCATCAATCCGGGCGATGTTATCTTCAACGTAGCCCATGCCAATTCCCGAGCGCATGCGATAAGCACTCAGCGCAACTTTACTGGTGGTCGACACCGGGTTATCACGCAAGTTGACCGCTCGCGCGTAGCGACTGGGCAGCTCAAATAGCCAGCCTGGCAAGTCCCTGATGTCATTGCTGCGCAAATCAAGGTGCTCCAGGTAAGGCAAACGCCGGACCCCCGAAGGAAACTCAGTCAAACGACAATCACGCAGAATCAGCTCGCGCAGCGAGGATTGCCCCGAGACATCAAGGCCATCGCTCAACGGGTTGCCCGCCAGGTTGAGGGCCTTCAAACGACTCAGACTGGCGAGCCTCTTGCGCGTATCCTCGGTCATATTCAGTTTGTTGCGGGCCAGGTTCAGGTGCTCCAGCGCGGGCATCGAGGACAGCGCTTCAGGGACTTGCGCGAGTTGGTTGTCTGCCAGTTCAAGCCCTCGCAGGTTTTTGAAGTGTTCAAGAAACGCGGATATGTCTTCGCTGAGGCCCATGCTGCGCAAAGACAACTGCTGCACATGGTCAAAATTAACCTCGGCGGGCAATGTTGGCAGTTCGCCTACGTGCATGCGGTCAAGCTCAAGACCCGGCACCGTTTTAAAATCGATGTCATCCACGAAAGACGCCCGGCTCCAGCACCGCTCAATGGATTGGCGCACCTGGTAACGACTCAATCGCCAGTCCCGTGGTGGCGCCTCTCCATGTGCAAACACCGGCCGCTGCCTCGCCCAGTGCTCCAACGTTTTGTGCAACTGCGCGAACTGCTCTTCCAATGCCTTGACCACTTTGGCCCGACTAAGATGATCCGTGCCCGCGTCACGCAACATTTTTAATCGTTCGGCTTCGCTCACTAAGGGGTACAGCGCCCTCATCTTGTTTACCAGTGCCGGGGCAAACTCGATGGATGGGGGCTTGTCCTGCTCCATCTGCGCCGCGGCACAGCTCGAAGCCTGTTCAGGAACAGCCCGCTCAGGCCACAGGTAGCGCGGCACGCGCTCACGCTCATCCTGGGACTTGAAGCGCAACTGGCTACGCAAACGCTGTGCGGGGTCCGGTCCCACAAGGTTCATCATTTTGCGTTGCCCCGGCGACAGGCAATCCACCACCGACTGCAACAATGCGTCCGGCCCGCTCACCAGGGCGTTAAGGCCAGCGCCTTGTTCATTGAACGCCTGGAACCCACGGTCGTTGTGCACGATCGTGCGGCGCACCCACGCCGTATCAGGCCCGACCTGCGCCAACAGGTTGCCGGTGGCGCTGATTTCACGCAGTTGCAGTGATAACTCTTTTGGCCAATGGGCCAACCGGCCCAGCATGCCGAAAGTCAGGCGATGGGTCGCAGCATCCGCAAGGGGCGGCCAATACAACCCCATCAAGGCCTGATCCTCGGCCATTTGATCCAGCACCTCACGGATATTTTGCTCCAACGTCAGCGGCACACGTCGGGTCTGACGCAGGTAACGACGGTCCAGGGATGAGGCCTTGGTGCCCTGCTCCCAGGCTACGTTACGTGGCAATTGGGTAAATCGCGCACACAGTGGCTCCATCTCGTCGCAGCGCACGCTTTTGTAATCCTCATACAGCTTGCGATACAACGCGCCGTGCTGGTCGTTGACCGTCTCCAGCAAGCGTTTTTTGAGCAACGCCGGGGCCTTTGCCAACGTCACGGTCTCACCGAGCAAAGTATTACGCTCGGTTTTGGATAAAGCCGTCAGCAAGGTTTCCAGCACCTGCCCATCCTTGAGTTGCTGCTCAGTGATATGGATGCTCTGGTCTTCATAATCGAAGGGCGCCAGATTCGGGTGGCTTTCCAGCAGGTTGCCCTTGCTGTCCAGTAGCTCAAAGAAGCGCCCTTTAGGCCAACCGGCCATCAACGGCAAGGCCAGCATCTGGGTGCGGGCTGTATGCGAGTCGAGCTGGCCTTCCTGCCCCAGGGTTTCAATCAGATGAAGGACCTTTTCGTGCTGCCTGAACCGTGCCACCGCGTCCTGAAACCGTTCTGGCAAAGGTTTGTTCTCCATCGCCAGGCGCTGCAGGTCGGCCAGGTCGATCTGGTTGATCGCCGCGAGGCTTTGCAGGGCGTCCGACGGCACGTCCGCCAAGGCAGGGTTAAGACGGTGCAGCGTGTAGATCGGGTCCCTCCACTCATGCGGACGCTCGAAGATATGCTGCCAGCCACCGCCCAAGTTGTGTTTTAACGGCGGCCGATAGGCCGTCGAACGCTTGGGATGGTTGAAGCGCCATTGAAGGTGCGTCCAGTCAAAGCTGACGGAATAGGCGCCGCGATTGATTTGGATATACGACTGGCCATTAGCCTGATGAACCCCGCGCGCATTGGGCACCCACGGTTTCGGCAGCCCCTGCGGTTGACGGTATTGAACGAAGTCAGGCCGCCACAGGCGAGGGCTGTGATCGGGCAATTGCACCGCCTCGAGGTTTTCAAAAAACATCGGCGACGGTGTCTGGCTGCGCTTGAGCGTCCCCACCACACGCCCTCCCACCGCAAACACGACCATGGCGACAATGCTCTCCACGACTGAGACCAAATGCTTGAGCGCACCCGCATTGTCGCCATGGCTCCAGTCCTCCACCCCCTCGAACACCTCCCCGAGCAACTGGCCGATGGCTACGCCCATCATAAACTGGCCCAGCACCGGCACGAAAAACCCCGCAACATTCAAGATGTCCAGCCCGTAGTCGAGGTAATCTATCAGGCGTTGCCGCCGGGCTTCTTCGTCCACATCGGCCGTCGGCACGGCCAGCACGCGCGCGTCCAATTGGATCTTGCCAACGCAACTTCGAAAGAAAAAATCACAGAAGTTGCCCTTCGTAATGATGCTCTCGAACACCCCCAACGTCGGGTCACTTTTAAAGTCGCTCAAAAACTTGAGGCGCTCCAGCTCATCCAGGTAACGCTCAAAAAATTCCAGGTAAGGTTTTTCTTTCAACTTGGAGGTCAGGTACTGCTTGAAGCTCTCCAGTGACGCGTACTCGAACCAAGGCCGCACCGGATCGTTGGGCATATAAATGATGAATTTATCGGCGGCCAACTCGCCCAAGGTGTCCTCGGAAAACACCAGCACGCTCCACAGACACGCCTTGGCGATTTTCAAACCTTGCCAGATCAAGGGCTTGCCGTCGGACTTGGATTTGACCACCCAGTCCACCGCCATATTGGCATTGATCAGATTGAGCAGGCGGGTGTGGTTCACTTGGCTGATGTGCTGCTTGGCCAGGGCCATGTGCAGGTCGACCAACATATCGGCTTTCTTGCTGAACCCTACGTCGCTTAAGGCCTCTGCGTAATGGGGACCCGAGGGCGACTCACCTGGAGCCGGCAAGTCGAAGACCTCGCGCACGTGCTCCTGATAGGCATTGCCTAGGTCCAATGCCCGGCAGTAGCCGACAAATTGCTGCGCGGTGATGCCGGTGGCCTCGGCATCATGCAGACCCTCGCGAATCAGGGTTTTGTCCGGCAGGCCGCCGGGCTTTGCCTCGGTCTCAGAGAAATTTTGCATGGCAGACAGCACTAGGCTGTGTTTTTCCAAGGCCAGCGTTTCAATTAAAAGGCCTGTGATGTAGGTCACGCCCACCGGATCACGCCGTGGGCGTTCTAAATAGTCGCAGCGCACATCCAACTGGGGATGCCCGTTCTCGGTCAGGTAGCGACTCAGCTTTTCGATACAGAACTGGTCCAGAGACTGCAAGCGGTTCAAACGTTGTTCCAGGTTTCGACGCATGACGCTGCTGCGCCGGTATGTATCTTCAAGGGCCGTCAACGCAGGTAAGGGCGCCTTGAGCATCCAGCGGGGCAAGGTGTTGTGCAGCACCTGGGCTTTGTCCAGGTCGCCGGTCATTTCCAGTAGAGCAGTGTCCAGTTCATCCTTGGTCAACGGCTCGGTGAGCGTATATAAATCAGTCGTTTCGGTCATAGCAGTGGTTCTTCAAGCAGTGATTGATGACTCGCTACGATAAGCGCTCCCACGCTGAGCTCAGATTCGAATACTTGGGCATTCGGACCCGCCAATCCCGCGAAATTTGCGTTGAACCGACACCTGAATACCGCCAGGTTTACACAGCCCGCGCCACTCCTTCGCGGCATGCGGCCATTCGCCATATAACTTATCGACCTAAAACTCCCGCTATAGCCCCGTGTCAGTTCCTGGGTACGCGCCCTTCAGGGCGTATTGAGTGTTTCCCCTCCCCAACGGAAAAACCGGTAAGGAATTTATGTGCGGATTAGCTGGAGAATTACGTTTCGATGCCCAACCTGCCGACCTGGCAGCCATTGAGCGCATCACCCATCACCTGGCTCCCCGTGGCCCAGACTCCTGGGGTTTCCATGCCCAAGGGCCGATTGCACTCGGCCACCGGCGCTTGAAAATCATGGACCTGTCGGACGGCTCAGCCCAACCGATGGTCGATTCGCAGCTCGGCCTGTCATTGGCCTTCAACGGCGCGATCTATAACTTCCCGGAACTGCGAGAAGAGCTGGAAGCCCTGGGCTACGCCTTCTATTCCGGCGGCGACACCGAAGTGCTGCTCAAGGGCTATCACGCATGGGGCGAGGCATTGCTGCCCAAGCTCAACGGCATGTTTGCCTTTGCCATCTGGGAGCGCGATGCCCAACGTCTGTTTATCGCCCGTGACCGTCTTGGCGTGAAGCCGTTGTACCTGTCACGTACCGGCCAGCGTTTGCGCTTTGCCTCGGCGTTGCCGGCGCTGCTCAAGGGCGGCGATATCAACCCGATCCTCGATCCGGTGGCCCTCAACCATTACCTGAACTTCCACGCCGTGGTGCCTGCGCCGCGCACCTTGCTGGCCGGCATCGAAAAAATGCCGCCAGCCAGCTGGATGCGCATCGACGCCAGCGGCAAGACCGAGCTGAAAGTGTGGTGGACCCTGCCCTACGGCCCACACGACGACGAAAAAAACCTGACCCTGGAAGACTGGACCGACCGCGTACTCGACAGCACCCGCGAAGCCGTGGCCATCCGCCAACGTGCGGCGGTGGATGTGGGCGTGTTGCTCTCCGGTGGTGTCGATTCGAGCATGCTCGTGGGCCTGCTGCGCGAAGTCGGCGTACAAGACCTGTCGACGTTTTCCATCGGTTTTGAAGACGCCGGCGGCGAAGCGGGCAACGAGTTTCAATACTCGGACCTGATCGCCAAGCACTACGGCACCCGCCACCACCAATTGCGCATCGCCGAAAGCGAGATCATCGAGCAACTGCCCGCCGCTTTCCGCGCCATGAGCGAGCCGATGGTCAGCCACGATTGCATCGCCTTCTACCTGCTGTCGCGGGAAGTAGCCAAGCATTGCAAAGTGGTGCAGAGCGGCCAGGGCGCGGATGAACTGTTCGCCGGTTACCATTGGTATCCGCAGGTGGACGGCGCCAGCGATCCGTACGCGGCTTATCGCGATGCGTTTTTCGACCGCAGCTATGACGATTACGCGGCGACTGTCGCGCCAAAATGGCTGACCGCCAATGACGCCGCCGGTGACTTCGTGCGCGAACACTTCGCCATGCCAGGCGCCGATGCCGCGGTGGACAAGGCCCTGCGCCTGGACAGCACGGTGATGCTGGTGGACGACCCGGTCAAACGCGTCGACAACATGACCATGGCCTGGGGCCTGGAAGCGCGTACGCCGTTTCTCGATTACCGCCTGGTGGAACTCTCCGCGCGGGTGCCGGGTAAGTTCAAGCTGCCCGATGGCGGCAAACAGGTGTTGAAAGAAGCCGCGCGCCGCGTGATCCCAAGCGAGGTCATCGACCGCAAAAAAGGCTACTTCCCGGTACCTGGCCTCAAGCATTTGCAGGGCGACACGTTGAACTGGGTACGTGAACTGTTGCTCGACCCAAGCCAGGATCGCGGCCTGTTCAACCCCGCGATGCTTGACCGCTTGCTCACCGACCCGCAAGGCCAATTGACTCCGCTGCGCGGCTCCAAGCTGTGGCAACTGGCGGCGCTGAACCTGTGGCTCAGCGAACAAGGAATCTGATCGATGAAACCCCATGCAGCGGCTTACAGCCAACGTTTGCTGAAGGGCCAGGCACCGTCGTACGAGCGCCTGCAAGCCCGGCTGGCGGAAGATGGCAGCCCATTGGCGGCCGAACCGATTGCCGTGCATTGCGGTTGGGGCCGGTTGTTGATCGGTCATACCTTTCCAGACCCTGCCAGTCTCGCCCAGGAATTGCTCAATGAGCAGGCGGGCGAGCGGGATATCGCGCTTTACGTCGCGGCGCCCCAGCAGATCCTGGGGATCGACCCGCAGCAATTGTTCCTCGACCCTTCCGACACCCTGCGCCTGTGGTTCACCGACTACCGCCCCGCCACTCGCGTGTTCCGCGGCTTTCGCATTCGCCGGGTGCAGACTGAGGCGGATTGGCTGGCAGTGAATCAGTTGTATCAGGGACGCGGCATGTTGCCGGTCGACGCAGAACGCCTCACGCCGCGCCATCAAGGTGGCCCGGTGTATTGGTTGGCGGAAGACGAAGACAGCGGCGCGGTGATCGGCAGCGTCATGGGTCTGAATCACCAAAAAGCCTTTCACGACCCGGAAAACGGTTGCAGCCTGTGGTGCCTGGCGGTCGACCCGCAATGCACGCGGCCAGGCGTGGGCGAAGTGCTGGTGCGCCATTTGGTGGAACACTTCATGAGCCGTGGCTTGAGCTACTTGGACCTGTCAGTGCTGCACGACAACCGTCAGGCCAAGAACCTCTACGCCAAGCTTGGCTTTCGCGCGCTGACCACCTTTGCGATCAAGCGCAAGAACGGCATCAACCAGCCGCTGTTTCTCGGCCCGGGCCCGCAGGCGGGGTTCAATCCCTATGCGCGGATCATTGTCGAAGAGGCGCATCGTCGTGGTATCGACGTACAGGTGGATGATGCGGATGCCGGGTTGTTCACCCTGAGCCATGGCGGGCGTCGCGTGCGTTGCCGTGAATCGCTGAGCGACTTGACCAGCGCCATCAGCATGACCCTGTGCCAGGACAAAAGCCTGACTCACAAAGTGCTGAAAGCGGCCGGTTTGAAACTGCCTTCACAGCAACTCGCGGGCAGCGCGGATGACAACCTGGAGTTCCTCGACGAGCACCAGCGCATCGTCGTCAAGCCGCTGGACGGTGAGCAAGGCCAGGGCGTGGCGGTGGACCTGCAGAGCATCGAAGAGGTGCAGCAGGCCATTGAAGCGGCGCGGCAGTTCGACAGCCGTGTGCTGTTGGAGAGCTTTCACGAAGGGTTGGACCTGCGCATCCTGGTGATCGGTTTCGAGGTGGTTGCCGCTGCGATTCGTCGCCCTGCGGAGGTGACCGGTGACGGCCACCATTCCATCGGCGCGCTGATCGAAGCCCAAAGCCGGCGCCGCCAGGCTGCCACCGACGGCGAAAGCAAAATCCCGTTGGATGCCGAAACCGAACGCACCTTGAACGCCGCCGGTGTCGACTACAGCAGCATCCTGCCCCGTGGCCAGACCCTGGCCGTGCGCCGCACCGCCAACTTGCACACCGGCGGGTGCCTGGAAGATGTCACCGCCATCCTCCACCCGACGCTGGTGGACGCCGCCGTGCGCGCCGCCCGCGCCCTGGACATCCCCATGGTGGGCCTGGACCTGATGGTGCCCGCCGCCGATCAACCCGAGTACGTGTTTATCGAAGCCAACGAACGGGCCGGCCTGGCCAATCATGAACCGCAGCCTACCGCGGAGAAATTTGTGGATTTGCTGTTTCCCCATAGCTGAACGATCCGAACCCCAGGAGTCTTTATGAGCCGAACCATCCCCGAACCGGATCTGAATTACCTGCAAAAAGTCCTGCTGGAAATGCTCGCCATTCCCAGCCCCACCGGGTTTACCGACACCATCGTGCGCTACGTCGCCGAGCGCCTGGAAGAACTCGGCATCCCGTTTGAGATGACCCGCCGCGGCACCATCCGCGCGACCTTGAAAGGCCAGAAAAACAGCCCCGACCGCGCCGTGTCCGCGCACCTGGACACCATCGGCGCGGCCGTGCGTGCGATCAAGGACAACGGCCGCCTGAGCCTGGCGCCGGTGGGCTGCTGGTCGAGCCGCTTTGCCGAAGGGAGCCGCGTCAGCCTGTTCACCGACAATGGCGTGATCCGCGGCAGTGTGTTGCCATTGATGGCCTCCGGGCATGCCTTCAACACCGCCGTGGATGAAATGCCGGTGAGCTGGGACCACGTGGAACTGCGCCTTGACGCCTATTGCGCGACCCGCGCCGATTGCGATTCCCTGGGCATTGGCATCGGTGACTATGTCGCCTTCGACCCGTTGCCCGAGTTCACTGAGAGCGGGCATATCAGCGCGCGCCACTTGGATGACAAAGCCGGTGTCGCCGCCCTGCTCGCGGCGCTCAAGGCCATTGTCGACAGTGGCGAGCCCTTGCTGATCGACTGCCATCCACTATTCACCATCACCGAAGAAACCGGCAGCGGTGCAGCCGCCGCCCTGCCCTGGGACGTCAGTGAGTTTGTCGGCATCGATATCGCCCCGGTCGCCCCCGGCCAGCACTCCAGCGAGCACGCGGTCAGCGTGGCGATGCAGGACTCCGGCGGGCCGTATGACTATCACCTGTCCCGGCATCTGCTGCGCCTGGCGTCTGACAACGAATTGCCAGTGCGTCGCGACCTGTTCCGCTATTACTTCAGTGACGCACACTCAGCGGTCACCGCCGGCCACGATATCCGCACCGCCTTGCTGGCCTTCGGTTGTGATGCGACCCACGGCTACGAGCGCACCCATATCGACAGCCTCGCGGCGTTGAGTCGTCTATTGGGCGCTTACATCCTCAGCCCGCCGGTGTTCGCCAGCGATGCACAGCCGGCCCAGGGCTCCCTGGATCGGTTCAGTCATCAGATCGAGCACGAGACGCAGATGGAAAGCGACACACGTGTGCCGTCGGTGGACAGTCTGGTGGGCAATAAGTCCTGAGGCTGGCAACCAGGGTCCCGGCGCAGTAGCATCGCCGGGATCCATCACCCGAGGCTTGTATGCTGATTCCCTACGACGCACTTGAAGTCGACACCCTGACCCGCCTCATCGAAGATTTTGTCACCCGCGACGGCACCGACAATGGCGACGACACGCCCCTGGAAACCCGCGTATTGCGGGTGCGCCAGGCGCTGACCAAGGGCCAGGCACTGATCGTGTTCGACCCCGAGAGCGAGCAGTGCCAGTTGATGCTCAAGCACGATGTGCCCAAGCATCTGTTCGACTGAGCGGGTTTTCAGGGGTTGGGCACAGGCACCGGATGGGTTCTGGCGTCTTGGCGCTCGAGGATCTTCTGGTACACCTCCGCGCGATGAACATGCACCCCGGCCGGCGCTTCAACGCCGAACTTCACCTGGTTACCGTTCAACTCAAGGATGTGCACGGCGATGTCATCGCCGATGGAGATGACTTCGCCTACAGCGCGGCTTAAGACCAGCATGGCGGTTGTCCTTTTAACAGTGAAAGGACCTCGACCATGCGCGCTGGGGGTGGACCGCAGCAATGGCTTGCCGCGAAATCAGGCCATACCTACAAACGCAGGTAAATTGCCTGACAGACTACTACCTGATCAGCCCTTGGCCGCCTGCGCTTTAGCGCGCATTTTGTCAGCCATGGTGGTCATCTCGTCATAGAGCAGTTGCGGGTTCTTCTGCTTCAACGCCCACGCCATCCGCCCTTGTTCATGGGGCAAGATCATGAACTCGCCTTCTGCCACGCGCTGGTAGATGTAGTCGGCAATGTCCGCCGCCGAGATCGGCGAACTCTCAAGCAACTTGCCTACCTGGGCCTTCATCGCCGGGGTCGGCCCACGGAACGAATCCAACAGGTTGGTCTGGAAGAATGACGGGCATACCACGTGCACGCCGACTTCCTGCTGCTTGAGTTCCACCAGCAGGCTTTCCGACAGCGCCACCACTCCGGCCTTGGCCACGTTGTAGTTGCTCATCGCCGGGCCCTGCATCAACGCCGCCATGGACGCGATGTTGATAATGCGGCCCTTGCTCTTTTCCAGCAGCGGCAGGAACGCCTTGCAGCCCTTGACCACGCCCATCAGGTTGATCGCGATTTGCCAGTCCCAGTCTTCCAGGGACAGTTCGGCAAAGAACCCACCGGAGGCCACCCCGGCATTGTTGACGATCACATCGATGCCACCCAGTTTCACTTCGCACGCCTGGGCGAACGCGGTGAGTTGGCTGTAGTCACGCACGTCGCAACGCTGGATAAACCCGTCGCCACCCGCCTCGCGTACGAGCTTGAGCGTTTCCTGCAAGCCTGGTTCGCTGACGTCTGACAAGGCCAACTGCCATCCTTCACGGGCCCAGCGCAAAGCGATTTCGCGGCCCAGGCCCGACCCGGCGCCAGTGATCATCATGCGATTTTGCATAGGAGGTATGCCTTGTGGTTCACGGAAGAAGTGACCGGCAGTGTAGCGAAGGTTCTTCCTGCCCCCATCCACCATCAGAATGATGAATGCCCCTGGCAAACCGGCAGCCGGGTCGGAGGTTCGCGTGTAGCCTAAGTTCAATATTTTTCAACTAACAACGCGTATTTGCGAACGCATTAAAAGAAATAAGCAAGTGTGCGAAATGCTTTAAAAAAATACTGAATTTTCCGCAGAGGGTAACAGTCGGAGTTGTTAAGGCGTTCGTGAATCAACTAGCGGGCCTATCGTTAATAACCGGTCTTTGCAGAAGGCCAATAAGGAAAAAAACCATGAGCCTCATTCTGATCATTATCCTGATCCTCCTGCTGGTCGGTGGTCTGCCAGTATTCCCTCACTCACGTAACTGGGGTTATGGCCCGTCAGGTATTCTGGGTGTTGTGCTGGTCGTCCTGCTGGTGCTACTGCTGCTCGGCCGGATATAAAAGCCAGGCAAAAAAAAGAGGCCTTTAAAGGCCTCTTTTTTATTGCCGGTTATTTAGTCCGGCTTACCGTCAACCACGCCAGCGGTGTTATCCAACAGGCTCTTGGTTGCCGTCTGCAGGAACGACTCCAGTTTCTGCCTTAATGCACCCTCGTCCGGCGACTCTGGAATCACCTTACCAGTCGGGTTGGCGCCCAGCTCGTATTCCCACAACTTCGGCGGCATTTCCTTTGGCAGTACCAGGATGCGATCGCCTGTGACCAGCGCCACAGTCTGATCGCTGCCCGACGGCTTGATCACACCAAAACCCTTGTCGCCTTCCGGCAGGTTCAGCAGGTCGCGGCCCCAGCACTGGTGCAGGGTCTCGCCACCGAGGCGGCCCATGATGGTCGGCACGATGTCGATCTGCGTACCGACAGTGTGGTCACGCTCGCCGAACTTCTCCTGCATGCCCGGTGCAATCATCAGCATCGGCACGTTGAAGCGACCCAGGTCCATTTCAGTAATTTGCTGCTCGTTACCAAAACCATGGTCGCCCACGATCACAAACAGGGTTTCCTTGAAGTACGGCTCCTTGCGGGCCTTTTCAAAGAACTGGCCAAGGGCCCAGTCGGAGTAGCGCATCGCCGTCAAATGCTCGTCGAGGCTGCCACGGCCCGTGACCTTCTCCACCGGCAATGGCGTCGGCAAGGCATACGGCGTGTGGTTGGACAGGGTTTGCAGCAAGGCATAGAACGGCTTGCCGCCTTCGCGGGCTTTCAACTCTTCCAGGCCACGGTTGAACATGTCCTGGTCGGATACGCCCCACGTCGGGTCGGAGAACACCGGGTCGACGAAGTCGTTACGCCCGATAAAGTTGGTCATGCCCTGGTTGCTGAAGAAGCCCGACTGGTTGTCCCAGGCAAAATCGCCGTTGTAGACATACACGTCGTCAAACTTGCGCGCGCTGAGCAACTGCGGCAGGCCCGACAGCTTGTGGCTGCCCTCCGGGGTCTGCATCAGGTATTCGAACGCCGGCAGGTTCGGGAAGCACGCCATGGTGGCGAACATGCCTTGGTGGGTGTGCGTGCCGTTGGAGAAGAAGCGGTCGAACAGCAGGCCTTCCTTGGACAGTTTGTCGAAGTACGGCGTGATATTACCCGGACGCCCCAGGGCGCCGACCGAGTGACCGGCGAAGCTTTCCATCAGGATCACGACGACGTTCTTGATCGGCAGGGTTTTCTCGGCCGGCGGGGTGAACTCGCGGCGCACGGCGGCGGTGTCGGTATCCACCAGTTTTTCCGTCGGCAGCACCAGCATGTCACGCACGGTCTGGGTTGCCAGCGGCTGCTCCAGCGTGGCCTTCCAGGTGTTATCACGGTGTTCGGAGAAACGCGCCTTGGCGGCGCCGATCAACGACAGCGTGCCATTGAGGCCCAACTGGTTGGCGAAGTTCGAGTCGGTGGTGTACACGTCACCCCAACGCAGCGGCGGGCCCTGGCGCAGGGTGCCGCGAATGGCGACCACGGCGACCAACAGGCACACCACAAACACCGCGATGCGGGTGTACCACGGCGCCACTTGGCGGGTGCCGATGCTGCCACCGCTGAACGGGCCACGCGGGCGTGTTGCACGGTCGGCGCCTTTGAAGGCGATGCTCAGGATCAGCGTACCCACAGCCCAGGCCAGCAGGTAGCGCACCACCGGGAAACCGTACCAGAGCATGCTCATCACGGTTTTCGGGTCTTCCTTCACGTACTGGAAGACCAAGCCGTTGAGGCGCTGGTGGAATTCGCGGTAGAAGTCCATTTCCATCAGGCCCAGGAACAGGGCAATGCTGGACGCGACAGTCAGCCACAAACGGAAGAACCCACGCGCAGCCATGGCGCGGACGCTGAACAGAGCCAGCAGCAGCGGGACCAATGCGTACATCACAAAGCGGATGTCGAAGCGCGTGCCATTGCCGAACGCTTCCAGGAAGGTCGAGGCCGGCGTGTCGAGGATCATTTCACGGTTGTACACCAGCAGCGCGAGGCGCAGCAGGGAGAACATCACCATCATGACCAGTGCGCAGAGCAGCGTGTACGCCAGATGGGATTTGACGGTCGGTTGCAGCAAGCGATTTGAAGCGCGCTGCTGATTCAGGGCGTCCGGGTTTGCCATGTCGTTTTAGGACCCATTGGAGGTTTAAGTTGCGAAATATTGCAGCGGCATCCTGCCTACACCCAAGCGTGTAGGAACAGGGGGGTTAGCGCGTTGGCGCAAATGGTGCCCGATGAATGCCATCAACGCTATTGATTACTGAGGGAAAACACGTCTTTGTGGTGCTTTTCCAGGCCTTTGACAGACCTATCCTACAAGGAAGCAAAGCGAAGGGAATTGTCCAAAACGCTGTGTGAAAATTCTGTGTAGCGAATATTTGGACACAAAAAATGTGGAAGAAGGCTTGCCCCTCTTCCACACCGACTGCATCGACTAAGCGTTGCGGGGTCAGATCCGCACGTTACCGCGCGGCCCGGCGATTGCCCAAATGATCAAGCCCAGCACCGGCAACAACAGGATCAGCAAAATCCACAGCACCTTGGCGCCCGTGCTCGCGCCGCTTTTGAACACGTTGATGATCGCCCAGATATCCAGGGCCAGGATGATCAGCCCGATCAAGCCATTAAAAGTGGAACCCATGGTGTCGCTCCTAAAGTGGGGGCATGCACTTGTAGGATAGCCAGCCCTGGCGGGGGTTCCGTTTTATTTCAGACGTGAACGGCGATCTTCAGCGCTTCCAGGGAGGGCTCGCCCTTGATGCCCACCTCGGCGCACAGTTCCAGCACGCGCGGCAAGTCGTTGCCATAGACCAGCACGGCCTGGATCTCGTCATCCAGCAGTTGGCTGAAGTTAAGCAGCACATAGCCGCCATCTTCCGGGCTCAGGGCGCTCATCTGGATCTGGATGCGGTTCAGCGCCGTGAGGTCCTCAGTCTTCGCCAGCTGCTTGGGCTTGAGGTTGAACGCCACGCCAGGACCGAACGAGGCGACGATTTGCGCGAACAGGTCGCCATAGGTGTCGGCCTGGAACAGCACGGTCTCCGGCAGGCTGCCGACGACGACCCACTCGCCCAACGGAATCGGGAAGCTGTCGTCGTAGTTGATATCCGGGTTGGCCGCCAGAAACGCCGCGGGGTCCGCGTAGGCCTGGGCCGCTTCATCGGCAATGCGCGCCACTTCTTCCTCGCTCATGACACCCGCGCTGATTTTGCTGATGAGTTCGACGAGGGCGGTTTTCATGGGTGTGGTCCTGTGGCGGGCTGAATTGGGGCCGGGAAGATAACACCGGCTACCCTGTACAACAACTTCGCGCAATTGTAGGACCTGTTCAGGTGCATGCGTAGTCCAATTCCGAAATTCCAACACGCTGATTTATTGCGCCTTCAGCTACTTATAGTCCGTGGCCATGTTTGTTCGTCTAAGGACAGAGCGCATGGCCCAAGCGTATATCAATCAGTACACCAGCGATTTGCCCAGTTTAAAATCGCGCTTGTTACCCGGATCAAGTCGAGCGTTGAGTGAAAAATTCGATGCACTGAACCTGCACCTGCGTCATGGCTTGGTCACGCCAGGGCAGATGGTGATTATCCCGCAAGAATATGGTGTGGCCTGTACTGCCGATGATGCGTGGCTGATGCGCCACGCACAGGAGATACGGCGCAGGTTGGACCAAGATGCTTCGGCGGGAACGGTAGTCATTGGTCACTATGACTTGCTTCAGAGTTGGTTGGGGTATGGCTCCTTGGGCGTAGGCAGCACGACCTCCGCGTGGGCACAGCATTTGGACGAAGTGAAGCAGGCACTGAGCGAGATTGAACAACTTCACCAACGATTCAAGGACGGTACGCTGGGGAGGACGACGTTTCTCCAGCAGCGCCAGACTTTGTTCAAGAAACTGGATGCTCAACTCCACGGCGTCGCCCGCTTGGGTACCAGCCTACGCTCGCACACGTCGCTGAAGAAAATTCTAGGGATCTCGACCAAGAGCTACCTGCACAAACGCGAGATCGTGGGTTATACGCAACGCATCAGAGCGATAGCTGAAACCTCTAAGTTTTTGGGAAAAGGGACTTACATCGGAATGGCGCTGGATGTCGGCGCGACTGGGTTGGCGATTAAGGAGGCTTTTATGGAAGGACGGGAGGCGCTGTGTGAAAGAGCTAAATATATAGAAACGGGCCGCTTGGTTGCGGGTACCGCATTAGCTGCAGCAGCGGGAACCTTTACGTCAAAGGCGGCCAGCAAGCTGTGTATTTCACTGAAAATACGAAAGCGTGGGTTAGGTGCGCTAGGTTGCGCAATCATTGGAGGGGTCGCGGGCGGATTGGCGGGGGGCAATGTCGGAGGCTCGGTTGGCGAGGAATTCGGGGACATCCTTTATGAGGCAAAAGACTGATGGTCATAACATGGGAAAAAGTCGTCGTTCTCGTAATAGTTCCCGCTTTGGTACTGGACTGTGCACTCCATTGGTATCTACGTAAGTGGAGACTCGAAGAATTGGAAAGCTACTTCCCCAACAACCGTGAAGTACAGGCAGAAAAAAAGTTCTGGTGGTGGAACACATTTATGAATGAGTCATTCCGATTAAGCGCCATCATTGACTATGTCGTCAGACCAAAAAAAATGATCAAACGCGGCGAGATCACCGAAGAGGAGCTCGCCGCGATCCCTGTTGCATTGAAACGCTGGCTTATCGCCTACTACTGTTTTTCAAGACTGCAAATGACCGGTGTATTCACTTGGTATGTTTGGGCAAAGCTACTGTAACCAGTGATTCGCCTCCCCCGACCTACACCAGTTTTTGCAATTTCGCCGCCGTATCCACCGCGCCCATGGTGTGTGCCGCCGCCAACGCGGTTGCGCCTTGGGCGTCAGTGGCCTTGGGATCGGCGCCCTGGCCGAGCAGGTAGTCGAGCATTTCCACGCGGTTGAACATCGCAGCCATCATCAGTGCCGTACGGCCATCGGAGGAAGACGCATCCACTGGCACACCGCCTTCGATCAGTGCCTTGACTACCTCCAGGCTGCCTTTGAACGCCGCGCCAGCCATTGGCAGCTGGTTCTTGTCGTTGGCAATCAGCGGGTCTGCCTTGAACTCCAGCAACACTTTTACTGCCTCGACATGACCGTGATAGGCCGCGAGCATCAGCAAGGTGTCGCCATTGTGATTACGAAAGTTGGCTGGCAAGCCCTTGGCCAGCAGCGCGGCAAGCATGGCGGCGTCGCCTTTGCGGGCGACGTCGAACACCTGTTCGGCAAATTCTGCGGCTTCGTCATCGGTCATTTGTTTGGCTTGGTCTGACATGTGGGGCTCCTTGTCTTGTCCTCTATATGGCGCCCAGTGTCGCGAGGGAGTTCCCGCCTGTCATGGCTTTTTTGTCAAAAGGCGCCATAGCCAGAATCAATAACGCTGCTTTTAATAACGGAACTGGCCACCTTGGATCTGCGCCAACAATTGTCCCGTCACCGGCACATAGCAGTCCGAACCTGGCAACCAGGCGTAGACCGGGTCATTGCCCGCTTTTTCAGGGTCGAACGCCTCCTCCTTGAGCTTTACCTTCTGGTATTTGAACGTACCGGTGGTTTCCATCTTGACCTTGATACGCAGGAACAACGGCACCGCGTAGTGCGGCAACTGGCCGTGGGCGAATTGCAGCAACTCGCGCATATCCAACGAGGCCAGCGATTCGCTCGGGGTGATGGCAACCATGCCGGCGCGGCCGTTGGTGTTTTCGATTTCCACACCGTAGGCCACCACTTCAGCGATCTGCGGGTGTTGCAGCAACACGTTCTCCACCTCGGTGGTGGAGACGTTTTCACCCTTCCAGCGATAGGTATCCCCCAGGCGGTCGACGAACTGCGCATGACCGAAGCCGATACTGCGCACCAGATCGCCGGTATTGAAGTAGCGGTCGCCTTTCTCGAATACGTCGGTGAGGATCACCTTGCGGTTCTTTTCCGGGTCGGTGTAGCCATCATAGGGCGACTTTTCATCGATCCTGGCCAGCAGCAAACCTTGCCCGCCAGTCTTTACTTTGTGCATGAAGCCATCGCTGCCACGAATCGGCTCGCCGGTGTCGTGGGCGTAGTCCACCAGCGCCCAGTGCTGTAGGCAAAAGCCGACGGTGTTGTCGAAGTTCAATACATTGGTGAAGCCGATGTTGCCGTCGCTGGCTGCATACAACTCGCAGACATGCTCAACCCCATACCGCGCCTTGAACTGCACCCACACGCCGGGGCGCAAGCCATTGCCGACCATCTTGGTCACGCGGTGATCGCGGTCGTTGAGGTTGGCGGGTTGATCGAGCAGGTAACGGCACAATTCGCCGACATAACCGAGGGTGGTCGCCTTGAAGCGGCGGGCGTCATCCCAGAATTGGCTGGCGCTGAACTTGCGCCGGATGGCGAACCCTGACGCCCCGACAATCGCCGAGCCCCAGCACACGCAAAGGCCGGTGGCGTGGTACAGCGGCAAGGTGCAATAGAGGACGTCGTCCGGGCCCATGTCCAGGGCGATGCTGCCGAAGCTGACGGCGGTTTTGGTCCAGCGGCCATGTTTCATGATGCCGGCCTTGGGCAAGCCGGTGGTGCCAGAGGTGTAGATATAGAAGCAGGGATCGTTGAAAAAGATCTGCGCGCTGCTGACCGGGTTATCCACCGGGGCGTCGGCGCTGGCGGCCATCAGGTCGACATAACCCTCGGGCGTCACAACGGCCTGCTGCTCCGGGATAAACCAGGACCGTGCAGTGGGAATGTCCACTTGATCGCGTACGGCATCATAGGCAGCCACCAATTCCGCGCCCACCACAATCGCCACCGGGCTCACCAGGTTCAGGCTGTGCACCAGCGCCGCTTGGGTCTGCGCCGTATTGAGCATGGCGCAGATGCCGCCCAGCTTGGCCACGGCCAGCACGTTCAGCAGCAACTCGGGACGGTTTTCGATAAACATCGCCACCACATCGCCCTTGCGAATGCCCTGGGCCTGCAAGTGGTGGGCGATACGGTTGGCGGATTGATTGGCCTCGGTGTAGCTGAGCACGCGGTCGGCGTACAACAACGCGGCGCCATCCGGATTGCGCTGGGTGGCTTGCTCGAAGGTCCAGCCCAGGCCGCAGGGCTGCTGAGGGTCGGTGACGTTGGCGGCACGCATGCCGCGCACTACCCGTGGCAGGGCGCGAACAATGGCGGGCACCTTACGCAGCATCATGCCCCAGGTGATCATGTCGTTTGGCGGTTGGCTCATGGGAACATCCTTTTTCTTATTCTTCGTAAACCTTGCAGGAAAGTACGTCAGCCTCTCTTCGGCTGTACACGCAGGATTTGAAAAGTTTTGTATCCCGATGAACGACCGCCGAAAAAAGGAATTCAGCGACGCCAGGGCAGTCTGTAGGAGTAATGGCGGGCCCGTTCGACCCCGACGGGCCACGCAAAATGCAGGATGCATGATGGCCATTCATGCAAATTGCACGAAATCGAAAATCTGCAATTTTTATATCTTATTGATTTATAACGATATTTTATAAAATCAATAGCTGGCACAATCACTGCACCTATCACTCCATGCTTGCCAACTTGAGCCAACGGAGCTGATAGACATGAGCCTGATCCAAGATAAATTCGCTTCAGTATTCTCCAACTACGACGTCACCACCCAGCCACGTCCCGACGGCGGCATCCTGTTGACCCTGCGTAACAGTGAAGGCAAACAGGTCAAGCGCTCGATCTCGTACCAGCAGTTGCACACGGCCGACCAATTGACTTGGGTGATCAGCGCCATCCGCCGCGACCTGGCTGAACAAGCCAGCGACCTGCCACAGATTTCGATGCTGCAAAGCCAGAACCGCTTTGCCCTGCCGACCTACCATTCGGCTTAATCAACCACAAAAGCAAAGGGCCGCGACACCCAGGGGTGTCGCGGCCCTTTTTCATGCGTTCAGCACAGGCCCTTGCGCGCCGCTTCATTCATTGCCTGGACGCGGTTACTGACTTCCAACTTGCCGTAGATATTGCGCAGGTGGAATTTTACCGTGGCTTCGGACGTGGCGCGTATCTGGCTGATCTCCCACACGGTCTTGCCTTCCGAGGCCCAACGCAGTATTTCCAGCTCCGTGCGAGTCAGGCTCTTGCCCGCCAGATTAATGCGCCGCCTGACAGCGTTGGGCACCGTATACGGCGCCAGAAACGATTCCCTTGGGCCTCTCATTAGTTCCTCTCCTTTATTATTGGCTGACGACCTATCACCCTTCGGATTCCTCCTATTGACGGATGATATAAACGCTATTGCCGAAGAGAGTTACATAAGGCGTGGGATTAAGGCGCACCCATGAGAATAAACAGCAAGCCCCTACATGAGCTTAAGTTTCTTCCCACAACAACTTCCAACATGCGGGACTTGAAGATTCTGATAGCTCGCGATCAGTCATCCAAACCGGGAAAACGCCGGGCAATATCGTCACCGGTGAATGCTGGCACCCACCCTTTCTCGGTATTGAATAAACGCAACGCCACGAAGTGCGGGTTCTCACCCATGTCGAACCAATGTGCCACACCGGCCGGGATCACCAGCAGGTCATTCTTCTCACAGCGTATGGCGTATACGTAATCGCCAATATGCAACGCGAACAGGCCCTGGCCGGCAAGGAAAAAACGCGCATCGTCTTCGCTATAGCGGCGCTCATCGAGAAACTGCCCACGTAATTCGGCGTTCTGCGCGGGGTCGCCGGCATCCCTCATCACCTCGGCGGCGCGGTAGCCGAGCTGATCAATCTGCGCCTGGCAGGCGGCAATCAACTCGCCATCGCTGGCGCCCTTCTCGACCGGGCCGGGCTGCCAGCGCTCAAAACGCACGCCCTGCTCGGCCAGGGTGGCGGCGATGTCGTCAAAATGGGTCAGGACCTTGTTCGGCGTTTCCGGTGTAGCGACGGAGTAGACAGCGACATAACTCATTGAAGGGTTCCTTGGTTCTGCTCTTGCAATCGAAAACCGATGATAACGGCGGCCGCCAAGGCGGCGACACTGGCGATGCTGAAGGTCAGGGTCGGCCCCAACAGGTTCCAACTGTAGCCTGAATACAGGGCGCCCAATGCGCCACCGGTGCCGGCCAACGCGGCATACAGCGCCTGGCCCTGGCCTTGTTGCTTGTCGCCGAAACTGCGCTGCACAAAGGCAATCGCCGCCGCATGGAAACTGCCAAAGGTAGCGGCGTGCATCACCTGCGCCAGCAACAGCACCCAGAAAAACTCGGCAAACGAGCCCAGCAGCAGCCAGCGCAGCGCCGCCAGCAGGAAACTCGCCAGCAGCACCCGGCGTACCGAAAAGCGCGAAAGGATGCGGCTCATGGCCAGGAACATCAGCACTTCCGCCACCACGCCCAACGCCCACAGCATGCCAATCACACCGCGGCTGTAGCCCAGGTGTTCGAGGTGCAAGGTGAGAAAGGTGTAATACGGCCCATGGCTCATCTGCATCAGCGCCACGCAGGCATAAAACGCCAGGACGCCGGGGCTGCGCAATTGTTTGAGGAAGCCCCCGCCCGCCAGACGATTGCCGTGGCTGGCAGGTTGCGCATTCGGCACCCACAGGCTGGCACCGATGATGCCGGCCATGATCACCACGACCACCACCGGGTAGATGTCCAGGCTCAGCCAGTCGAACAGGCGGCCCATGATCACCACGGTGAGGATGAACCCGATGGAGCCCCACAAGCGGATCTGGCTGTAGCGCGAGGTTTGTTTTTGCAGGTGCGCCAGGGTGATGACTTCAAACTGCGGCAGCACCGCATGCCAGAAGAACGCATGCAGGGCCATGACCAGGGCCAGCCAGGCGTAGGTATGGCTGATGAAGATCAGCGAAAAACTCGCCAGGGTGCACACCGCGCCAAAACGTACGATGGCCAGACGCCGGCCGGTGTAGTCACCCAGCCAGCCCCACAGGTTGGGCGCCACGCAGCGCATCAGCATAGGGATGGCCACCAGCTCGCCGATGCGCGCGCTGGAGAAGCCCAAGTGGTCGAAGTACAGCGCCAGGAACGGCGCCGTCGCCCCCAGGAGGGCGAAGTAGAACAGGTAGAAGCTGGAGAGGCGCCAGTACGGGAGGGCTGTCACAGCCGAGCCGTCACAGCTGGCCCAGCACCGGCGTACTCACGCGAACATCGGCATTCTGCCCACGGTTGCGCAGCAAATGGTCCATCAACACGATGGCCATCATCGCTTCGGCAATCGGCGTGGCACGGATGCCGACGCACGGATCGTGGCGGCCCTTGGTGATCACGTCCACCGGGTTGCCGTGCACATCAATCGAACGGCCCGGCGTGGTGATGCTCGACGTCGCCTTGAGCGCCAGGTGCGCCACAATCGGTTGACCCGAAGAAATGCCACCGAGGATGCCGCCCGCGTTGTTGCTGAGAAAACCTTCCGGGGTCAGTTCGTCGCGGTGCTCGGTGCCGCGCTGGGACACGCACGCAAAACCCGCGCCGATTTCCACGCCTTTCACCGCGTTGATGCTCATCAGCGCATGGGCCAGTTCAGCATCCAGGCGGTCGAAGATCGGTTCGCCCAGGCCGGGCTTCACGCCTTCGGCAACCACGGTGATCTTGGCGCCGACGGAGTCCTGGTCACGGCGCAACTGGTCCATATAGGCTTCCAGTTCCGGCACCTTGTCCGGGTCAGGGCTGAAGAAGGCGTTGTCTTCGACGCTGTCCCAGGTCTTGAACGGGATGTCAATCGGGCCCAACTGGCTCATGTAGCCACGGATCACAATGCCTTGGGTCGCCAGGTATTTCTTGGCGATGGCACCGGCCGCCACGCGCATCGCGGTTTCGCGCGCCGAGCTGCGGCCACCGCCACGGTAGTCGCGCTCGCCGTATTTGTGGTGATAGGTGTAGTCGGCGTGGGCCGGGCGGAACAGGTCCTTGATCGCCGAGTAGTCCTTGGACTTCTGGTCGGTGTTGCGGATCAGCAGGCCGATGGCGCAACCGGTGGTGCGGCCTTCGAACACGCCGGAGAGGATCTCGACTTCGTCGGGCTCCTGGCGCTGGGTAGTGTGGCGGCTGGTGCCGGGCTTGCGGCGGTCGAGGTCACGCTGCAAGTCTTCCAGGGACAGCTCGAGGCCGGGCGGGCAGCCGTCGACAATGGCGACCAACGCCGGGCCATGGCTTTCGCCCGCGGTGGTGACAGTGAACAGCTTGCCGAAGGTATTGCCGGACATGCAGGGCGCTCCGTGAAATCAGTTGAATCAAGTCAACCGTAATAACTTAAGGCGGCCAGTATACGCAGGCTAACCGAGTAGTTCATCCTCGAAACCTTAGCGGTAGACCTTGGTCCAACCGGCACCTCTCCAATGATGGCGCGATGATGCTGCGAGTTCTGCTTTTGACCCTCACCCTGTTTTCCAGCCTGGGCTTCGCCGCCTCCCCCGTGGTGTTGCAACGGCCTATCAGCCTGGACACCGGCAGCGGCGAGCTGTTTGGCTCACTCTTACTGCCTAAATCCGACAAACCCGTGCCGGTGGTGCTGATCATCGCCGGTTCCGGCCCTACCGACCGCAATGGCAACAGCGCCGACGGTGCGCGCAACGACAGCCTCAAGCGCCTGGCCTGGGTGCTGGCGCGGCATAACATCGCCAGCGTGCGCTACGACAAACGCGGCGTCGCGGCCAGCCTGGCGGCCACCCCCGACGAACGCAACCTGACCCTCGACGCCTACGTCGCCGACGCCGTGGCCTGGGGCAAACTGCTCAAGGCCGACAAACGCATGGGTCCGCTGATTGTGCTGGGCCACAGCGAAGGTGCGCTGGTGGCCGCCCTCGCCGCGCCGCAACTGGACCCGGCGGGCGTTGTCTCGTTGTCTGGCAGTGCGCGCCCGGTGGATCAAGTGATCCGCCAACAGTTGGCCGATCACCTGCCCCCTGCCCTGCTGCTGCGCAGCAACCAAATCCTCGATCACCTCAAGGCCGGCCAAGTGGATGCGGATGTGCCTGGCCCGCTGGAAGGCATTTTCCGACCCAGTGTGCAGCCATATCTGATCAGCCTGTTTCGTGCCGATCCGTCGGCAGCCTTTGCCAAATTGAACATGCCGGCACTGATCATCCAGGGCACCAACGATATCCAGGTCGGCGTGGGCGATGCCCAGCAACTTAAAAAAGCCAAGCCCGACGCGCAGCTTGTGCTGATCGAGGGCATGAACCACGTGATGCGCATCGTGCCCAACGATGTGAAGCAGCAATTGGCCTCCTACAACGACCCGCAACTGCCCCTCGCCGCCGAGCTGGGCAACCGCCTGGTGCGCTTTATCGACGGACTTCAACCCCGTTAAGCGACAATTTGCCTCCAGTCCTGGGCAAAGCGGCCGATAAGCCCAGAGTCGACAGTAAAAAGACTGTCGACTCGCAGGGCTTGGACAGGATCGCGCCGCATGACAACCACTGAAGCAACACCGGAATCCACCGCCGACACCCCGGCAGACAAAACCGAGGCCGTCGACGCGGCGCCCCTGCCGTGGGCGGATGTCCAGGCTGAGCATTTCAAGATGCTGCGCCTGGCGCCCCTGGCCACCGACCGCGCCACGGGCGTGCGGCCTTTGCGCTTCGTGCAGTTCGGCTATGCCGAGCGCAACGACAAACACCACAGCCTGCTGCGCATGGTCATCCAGTTGCCCGGCCAGCGCGTGCGCCGTGAACAGAATCATCTGGATATCTGGGTCGACCACGACACGCACCGCGTGCACTTCGGCCCGGGCAACAGCCTGGAGATCGAACCGGCCAACCGTGGCATCGGGCGCTTCCTGGTGGCCCAAGGCGCTGCCTGGGCGAAAAAGAAATGGTCGCACTACCGCGTCGACGGCGTTGACCTGGCCAACAAAGATGCGCTGAACGAAGCCACCCGCCTGCGCCGCGATCACTTCCTGCGCATCCAGGGTTTTGATGTGGCTTACGCCGATGTGCAGCACCTCAAGGGTAATGTGCAGCCGGGCAAGGTCAGTGACGTGCTGGATAGTTGGAACACCGAGAAGGTGCAGTTCGTAGAAATCCTGGAAGCGGCGCAGATGCTGCAACAGGCAGAACAGAACCTGGCAGAGCAGGAAGTGAAGCTGCGCAAGGAAGAGGAAAAGGTCACCAAGTTCAAGCGTGAAGACAGCGGGTTGCGCTTTACCATCACGTGCCTGGTGGCGTTTACGGTGTTTCAGGCGGGGTTGTTGATCTGGATTGCAACTCACCGCTGACAGCGGCGCAAATGCGTTCAAAAATGTGGGAGCTGGCTTGCCTGCGATAGCGCCAGTGAATTCACCACCGCTATCGCAGGCAAGCCAGCTCCCACACTGACCGCGTTCGCGCAGTTAGACCTTGGCGGCAAATGCTGCCTGATGTTGACGGCACTGCTCAGCCGTCAACATGAACACCCCGTGGCCACCGCGCTGGAAGTCCAGCCAGGCAAAGTCCACTTCCGGGTACAGTGCCTCGACGTGCACTTGGCTGTTGCCCACTTCAACAATCAGCAACCCCTTTTCGGTCAGGTGGTCCGCCGCTTCGGCCAGCATGCGCCGCACCAGGTTCAAACCGTCGTCGCCACAGGCCAGGCCCAGCTCCGGTTCGTGCTGGTATTCGTCAGGCATGTCGGCGAAGTCTTCGGCATCCACATACGGCGGGTTGGACACGATCAGGTCAAAACGCTGGCCCGGCAGGCCGTCGAAACCGTCACCCTGCACGGTATAGACACGCTCATCGACGCCATGGCGCTCGATGTTCTGGTTGGCCACTTCCAAGGCCTCGAAGGACAAGTCCCCCAGCACCACTTCGGCGTCCTGGAACTCGTAGGCGCAGGCGATACCAATGCAACCGGAACCGGTGCACAGGTCGAGGATGCGCGCCGGCGGCTGCGCCAACCAGGGCTCGAAGCGGTTTTCGATCAGCTCGCCGATCGGTGAGCGCGGGATCAGCACGCGCTCATCGACGATAAACGACATGCCACAGAACCAGGCCTCACCAATCAGGTAGGGTGTCGGCACGCGTTCGTGGATGCGGCGATGCAACAAGCGTTGCAGGTGGGCGACTTCCTCTTCTTCCAGGTTGCAGTCGAGGTAGCTGTCGGCAATTTCCCACGGCAAGTGCAAGGCACCGAGCACCAGTTGCCGGGCATCGTCCCAGGCATTATCGGTGCCATGGCCAAAAAACAGGTCTTCCCCATGGAAACGGCTGACAGCCCAACGGATATGGTCGCGCAAGGTGCGCAGGCGGGAAGTGGTCACGGGGGCAAGCTCCTGGAAAAAACGACTGGCGATTCTAACAGCCTTCACCTGTACCGACGATGTACGAAAACCCGGCGCCACCCGTCGGATTTCATCCAAATTGCCATCATTGTGTTAAACAGGCCCACCTCTTGACATGGCTGCACGTCAACAACGGCGTACCTTACGATGGTAGCGATTCACAGAACCGCTCAGCCAGTGGACAATGTCGCAAAAGCCCCCCTCACAGGAGCCCCAGAATGTCCGTTCCAAAGACGATGTTTCAACTCAGCGGTCGTGGTTACGCAGCAGCGAACCTCAGCCATGCGACCCTCGTGATCATCGACGCCCAGAAGGAATACCTCAGCGGCCCCCTCGCCCTTTCGGGCATGGACGCGGCCGTCGGCAATATCAAGCAACTTGTGTCCGCCGCCCGCAACGCTGGGCGTCCGATTGTCCATGTGCGTCACCTAGGCACCGTGGGTGGCCTGTTCGACCCACAGGGCGAGCGTGGCGAATTCATTCCAGGGCTTGAGCCTGAAGGCGACGAAACCATCATCGGCAAGCTGCTGCCCAGCGCCTTCCATGGCACCGGCCTGGAAAAACACTTGCAGGACCTCGGTTCCCTGGACCTGATCGTCTGCGGTTTCATGAGCCACTCCAGCGTCAGCACCACCGTGCGCGCCGCCAAGAACCTGGGCTTTCGCTGCACCCTGGTGGAAGACGCCTGCGCCACACGTGACCTGCCTTACAAAGGCGGCATCCTCAGCGCCGAGCACGTGCAGCAGACCGAAATGGCCATCATGGCCGACAATTTCGCCACCCTGGCGCTGACCAAAGATCTGATCTGATCAACCTTCTGATGAGCGGCGCGGCCTGTTTAGGGCCCCGCTCATCTGCAAAGCCCTCTCATTTGGCGCATTTACCCCTCCCCCCGGAACAACCTGTGTATTGTCCGGTCGAAGGGCCGATACCCTGGAGGAAAGGTCGGAATGAAGATATCCGATGGTTTTGACGCTCGTCGCTTGCGCCCCAAGGGCCCGAGCAATTGGCGTCTGCGCCTGGTGGCCGGCATTGCCGCGTTGCTGGCGATAGTTGGTGTGCTGTTGGCCGGCGCTGGTGGCGCCGGTTTGTTGGGTCACTCGCCGGCCCTCGGCGAGCTGAATGCCAGCCCTGGTGGCTCGGCGATTCTGTTGTTGATCGGGCTGCTGGTGCTGTGGTTGGGCGTATGGTTATGGCGGCGCAGCCGTCGGAAGATGCGTCAGCCGTTGTCGCTGAATATCGCTTCACACCTGATGAAAAAGCACGACTGATGGCGCTTGAATAGCGTTTCCTGCGCCCTGGCCGCCGCGATTTAGGTAAACTGCCCGCCCTTCGCGGAGGCCAACATGCAAGACGACGATTTTTCCCTGTTCAAAAACGAGCTGCGCGGCGTCAAGCCGATCAAGCACGACCGCGCCGACACCGGCAAACCCAAGGCCGACCGCGCGCAGATCGCCAAGCTGCGCCAGGCCGCGACCGTGCGCACTGACGCCACCACCGTGGACGGCCTGTCGGACCAGTTCGTGATCGATGTCGGCCCTGAAGACGAGCTGATGTGGGCCCGCGATGGCGTGCAGGAAAGCCAGATGCGCAAGCTCAAGGCCGGCCAGATCCCGTTCGAAGGCAGTCTCGACCTGCATGGCATGAACGTGGAAAAAGCCCGGGAAACCCTGTGGGCCTTCCTTGCTGAAGCCACCAAGTTCGAAATCCGCTGCGTACGCGTCACCCACGGCAAGGCTGTGCGGCTGGACGGCAAGCGCCCGATGATCAAAAGCCACGTCAACACCTGGCTGCGCCAGCATGCCCAGGTGCTTGGCTTTACCTCATGCCAGGCCCGCCACGGCGGCGCGGGGGCGGTGTATGTGATGCTCAAGCGTACGATGATGGAAGGGCGCGACGAGTAACAAGTGCCATCGCCAGGCTTGCAGCGATGTGCCCGCCACCGTAACCTTGCGCTTTGCGAAAATCCCACAGGTAGTTTCATGTCCCTGGAACAGAATTACACCGCGATCCTCGGCCAACTCGGCGAGGACGTTTCCCGCGAGGGTCTGCTCGACACGCCAAAGCGTGCCGCCAAGGCGATGCAGTACCTCTGCCGCGGCTATGAGCAGACTCTGGAAGAAGTCACCAACGGTGCCTTGTTCAGCTCCGACAACAGCGAAATGGTGCTGGTCAAGGACATCGAGTTGTACTCGCTGTGCGAACACCACCTGCTGCCGTTCATCGGCAAGGCCCACGTCGCCTACATCCCAAGCGGCAAGGTGCTGGGCCTGTCGAAGGTTGCGCGGATTGTCGACATGTACGCCCGCCGCCTGCAGATCCAGGAAAACCTCAGCCGCCAGATCGCCGATGCCGTGATGCAAGTGACCGGCGCCCTGGGCGTGGCCGTGGTGATCGAGGCCAAGCACATGTGCATGATGATGCGCGGTGTGGAAAAGCAGAATTCGTCGATGATCACCTCGGTGATGCTGGGTGAGTTCCGCGAAAACGCAGCCACCCGCAGCGAATTCCTCAGCCTGATCAAGTAACCGGCTGCGGACGAAAAAACCGGCGTTCATCGCCGGTTTTTTTTCGCCTGCAAAATTGAGGTAAGCTGCGGCCCCTTCTTCATGGGCAAGAGGTTTCAGCCATGTTCGTCAAAGCACTTCGAGTGGGCCTCGGCCACGTCATCATCGCGGGCGACTTTCTTACCCGCCCACGCAAAAAGCAGCGTTCCGCCGAGCAACAGGCACAGGTGAATGCAGCGGCCAAGGAGCTGACGCTGTATCAGTTCCACGCTTGCCCATTCTGCGTGAAGACCCGCCGCACCCTGCACCGCCTGAATGTGCCCGTCGCGCTGAAAGATGCGAAGAACAACGAACAGGACCGCCAGACCCTGCTTGAGCAAGGCGGCAAGATCAAGGTGCCGTGCCTGCGTATCGAAGAGAATGGCCAGACCACCTGGATGTACGACTCCAAGGTGATCATTGATTATCTGGACAAGCGTTTCGCCGGGGTTTGACCGCCTACTGCTGAATCGACAGTTCCAGTAGCGCCGAGCCCAGGCACTTGCCATGGGCATCCAGCGCCAGCGAGCGGGTGACGCCACCGCGCAGGATGCCCGGCAACACGAAGTTCAGCGCCTGCACATTCGGCAATTCATAGCGCCGCACAGGCGCTGCGCCGGGCTCACGCAACCCCGCGAAAAACTCGGCCACGCGCTCGGCCGTCAACTGTTCGCAGAGCAGTGGGTAATCCTCGACACGATAGGCAATGATCGAAATGTTCGACGTATCGCCTTTATCCCCAGTGCGGGAATGGGCCAGCCTCTGCAGCTTCATGCTTCGATCCTCGGGTTGACCTTATCGCGCGGCAGCAACAACGACGCTATCGCGACCACCTGACGCACGCTTTTGCTCGCGCCGCCGCCGCCCGACGGGCCGTTGGTGTAGAGGGTTTCCACTTCATTGCCGACGCGTACCGCCTCACCGCGCGCCTCACAGCGAGCCGCCACGCGCAGGCGCACTTCCCAGGGCTCGACCGTGCTGCGTGGGCCGTGGAGCGAATCCATGCCGATCAGTTCGGCACGCACGTCTTGCATCTTCACGCCCATCAACTCAAGGCGCTTGAGGACCACATCCCGCGCCAGCTGCGCCCGTGCGACAGCGCCGGGACCGCCGTAGGACATCTGCCCTTCACCAATCCAACCGTCCAGATAGCCGACGCTGACTTTCAGCTGTTCGGGGCGCGCGCGACCGTCTGCACCTTGGGCGCGAACGTGATCAACGCCCTCCTCCACAAACCCCACTTGGGAAAAATCCGCCGTCACGTCAGGCGTGAGGTACGCCGCCGGGTCGTGCACTTCATAGATCAGCTGTTCAGTGCAGGTCGCACGGCTGACCCGCCCGCCGGACCCAGCTACCTTGGTAATCACCGCCTCGCCGTCCGCAGTGATCTCGGCCAAGGGGAAACCCAGACGCGCCAGGTCCTCCACATCCTTGAAGCCAGGATCGGCAAAATAGCCGCCGCTGACTTGCCCGGCACATTCAAGCAAATGCCCCACCAACGTGCCGCGCCCCAGGCGCTGCCAATCGTCCGCGGCCCAGCCGAATTCAAACATCTGTGGCGCGAGGAACAACGAAGGGTCGGCCACGCGCCCGGTGATCACCACGTCGGCATCCGCGTGCAACGCCTGCAGAATGCCGTCGACGCCCAAGTAGGCATTCGCGGAAATCAGCCGCTCACCCAAGGCGCCGACCGTCTGGCCGTTATCCAGCAGAAAGTCAGGCTTCAACACATCCAACACGTCATCGCCGACCACCGCGACGACCTTGAGCGCAAAGCCCAGTTCACGCGCAATTCGCCGCACCTCACTGGCCGCCGACACCGGATTGGCCGCGCCCATATTGGTGATCACCCGTAGGCGACGACGCCCGGCCCTTACGCCCACAAACGGCAGCACGCGGCGCATACGCTCACTCAGCAGCGGGTCGTAACCGCCCTCGGGATCGCTGATGCGTGCCTGTTGCGCCAAGGCAATCGTGCGTTCGGCCAGGCATTCGAACACCAGGTAATCCAGTTCGCCGTGCTCGGCCAGTTCTACGGCAGGTTCGATACGGTCGCCGGAATAGCCGGCGCCGGAACCGATGCGCAAGGTTTTCATCTCAAATAACTCCCAGGAGCAACGCGGTCAGGGTCATCAACACCGACGCGGCAAACAGAAACGGAATGGTGAAGCGCTGGTGATCGGCCAGTTCGATCTTGCACAGGCCCACCAGCAGGAAGGTCGCGGGGGTCAGCGGGCTGACCGGGAAGCCGGTGGTGTGCACGCCCAGCAACGAGGCCTGGGCCACTTGCAGCGGGTCGACGCCCAGGGCCTTGCCGACTTCGGCGATCACCGGCATCACGCCGAAATAGTAGGAATCCGGGTCAAACAACATGCTCAGCGGCATGGAGATAAAGCCCACCACCGCCGGGATCAACTTGCCGTGGCCGGCCGGAATCTGCGCCACCGCCACTTCGGCAATCGCCTTGAGCATGCCGGTGCCCTGCATGATCCCGGTGAACACCCCGGCGGCGAGCAGGATGCTGGCCATGGTCAGGGCGGTCTTGGCATGGGCGTCGATGCGGGCGCGCTGAGCGTCCACATTCGGATAGTTGATGCACAGCGCCACCACGGTGCCGAGCATGAACATCACCACGGGGTCGACCCAACCGGCAATCATCACCACCATCACCAGCACGGTCAGGATCAGGTTGACCCAGAACAGCCGCGGACGACGTAGCTTGATGTCGTCGTCGCTCAGTACCCGTTGCGGCACCGCGTCCACGGTGGAGCCGGCGCCGAGGCCCAGGCGTTTTTCTTCGCGACGGCCAAGCCACCAGGCGCAGGCGAAAACGAAAACCAGGCCGACGATCTGCACCGGGATCAGCGGTTGGAACAGGTCTGCCACCGGCACGTGCAGGGCCGCCGACGAGCGCAGCACCGGGCCGGTCCACGGCAGAAAGTTGACCCCGGCTGCCATCGCGCAGACACACGCCAGAATGCGTTTATCGATACCCAGCCGTGTATACAGCGGCAGCATCGCCGGCACCGTCACCAGAAAAGTCACCGCGCCGGAACCGTCCAAATGCACCAACAGCGCCAGGGTCGCGGTGCCTACGACAATGCGTGTAGGACGCGTGCCGACCGTGCGCAGGATGCGGTCAATGATGGGATCGAGCATGCCGGCATCGGTCATGATCCCGAAAAACAGGATCGCAAACACAAACATGCCCACCACGGGGGCGACGTTCTTGATACCGGTGATGATGAAGGCGCTGGTTTGCAGGCCGAACCCGCCGAGCAACGCGGCGATGATCGGCAAGGCGATCAGGGCCACCAGCGGCGAGAGGCGTTTGCTCATGACGGCAGCGAGCAGGCACAGGATGGTGATGACACCCAGGGTAGCGAGCATGGGTTACTCCAGAGCGGCCTTGTTGGCCGGTTATTGTTTTCCCTGGAGTATTGGAAGCGGGTTAGTCTTTGTAAATTGGAATATTCACCAGCTAGTGTTCGGAAAAACAAAATGAAGAACAGTATCCAACACATTCAGGCGTTTCTGGCGGTGGCTCGCACGGGCAGCTTTACCAAGGCCGCCAACGAGTTGCACCTGTCGCCCTCCGCACTCACCGTACAAGTTCAACAGCTGGAAGACTGGCTCGGCGTCGCCCTGCTCGACCGCAGCCCGCGACATGTGACCATTACCGCCGCCGGCCAGGACGCGCGCGGCCCCATGGAAAAACTGCTGCTGGACCTGGACAACATTGTCACCGGCTCCCGCGACCTCGCCGCCCTGCGCCGGGGCGTGGTCACCATCGCCGCCCTGCCCTCGGTGTGCGCCGGCAGTTTGCCGCCGGTTCTACGCTTGTTTCGCGAACGTTTTGCCGGAATCGAGGTACGCCTGCATGATCTGGTGGCCCACCGTATTCATGCCCAGGTACGTTCCGGCGAGGTAGATTTCGGTATCGGCGTGCGCGCACGGCTCAGCCATGGCCTGGAGTTCGTACCAGTGCTGAATGATCGCCTGTGTGCGTTCGTGCCGGTGGATCATCCGCTCACCCGCCATCGCCAACTGACCCTGGAGCAATTGGCCGACCAACCGATCATCCTCACCGGCCGCGACAGCAGCGTGCGCGAGCAAGTGGATGCACTGTTCGATGAGACGCGCCTGACAATGAACGCCGGCATGGAGGCCAACTACATGTCCACGGTGTTGGCCCTGGTGCGCCAGGGGCTGGGGATCAGTGTGCTGCCGGAGTCGGCGGCGGACAGTTTGGAGGGATTGAATCGCATCAACATCGATCATCCCGGCGTGAACCGGGAGATCGGCTTGATCAGTCGCAGTGGGATGGGCTTGAGCCCGGCAGCGCAGCGGTGTTTCGAGTTATTGAGCAACGAATTGCGCGGGTGATCAATCGAGCATCGCCACATGCTTGGGATGGCTGGCAACACGCTTCAACCACGCCTGCACACCCGGATAAGCCTCCAACTCAAAACCACCCTCATTCGCCACATGGGTGTAGGCATACAAGGCCACATCGGCGATGGAGAACTGATCGCCCACCAGGTACGGCGTGAGCTGCAATTGGCGCTCCATGACCTTGAGCGCTTTGTAGCCGCCCTTGTGCAGCTTCTTGTATTCCTCCAGGCGATCCTCGGGCAGCCCAAGGTAAAACTGGATAAACCGCGCCACCGCAATGTATGGCTCGTGGCTGTACTGCTCGAAGAACTGCCATTGCAGCACTTGGGTGCGCAGGCGCGGCTCGGACGGCAGGAATTCACTGCCATCGGCCAGGAAATTGAGGATCGCGTTGGACTCCCACAGGCAGGTGCCGTCTTCCAGTTCCAGCACGGGGATCTTGCCGTTGGGGTTCTTCGCCAGGAATTCGGCGGTCTGGGTGTCACCCTTGAGGATGTCCACATCGATCCATTGATACGGGATGCCCAGCAGGCTGAGCATCAATTTGATTTTGTAGCAGTTGCCCGACTTGTAATCGCCATAAACCTTGTACATGGGGCTCCCCTTATGCCGCTTGCGCGTGCTGTGCTTGACGGACCACCGCGGCCAGGCGCTTGAGACCTTCGTCGAGGCGGGCCGGATCGATATGGCTGAAATTGAGGCGCAACGAACCGTGATGGTGGTCCGGCTCGGAAAAGAACGGTTCACCAGGCATGAACGCGACGTTCTGCTCCAGCGCTTGCGCCAACAAGGTGCGGGTGTCGAGTGGCTGTTTCAAGGTCAACCAGAAGAATAATCCACCTTGGGGCACTTGCCAGTCGGCCAGATCGGCGAAATGACACTGTAGCGCAGCCTGGAATGCATCGCGGCGCTGGCGGTAAAAACTGCGCAGTTCCACGAGATGCTGTTGGTATTTTTCGCTGCCGATCCACTGCATCGCCTGCCATTGGCCGACGCGATTGGTGTGCAGGTCAGCCGATTGCTTGAGCTTGAGCAGGTGCGGGAACAAGTCCGGGCTGGCGATCAGGTAGCCGACGCGCAGGCCAGGCAACAGGGTCTTGGACACGGTGCCGGTGTAGATCCAGCTGGCCTTCTTCAGGCGCCCGGCGATGGGTTTGGCACTGCCGCCGTCGAAGGTCAGTTCGCGGTAGGGCTCGTCTTCGATCAGGGTCACGCCGAACTCATCGAGCAACGCGGCGACGGCTTCGCGCTTGGCTTCGCTGTAGCGCACGGCCGACGGGTTCTGGAAGGTCGGGATCAAGTAGATGAACGCCGGGCGATGGCGTTCGAGGCTGGCGCGCAACGCGCTCAAGTTCGGACCATCGGCTTCCAGTTGTACGGTGAGGCAATCGGCACCGAACAGTTGGAAGATCTGCAAGGCGGCCAGGTAGGTCGGGCCTTCCAGCAGAATCTGCGTGCCTTTATCGATGTACAGCTTGGCCGCCAGGTCCAGGGTTTGCTGGGAACCGCTCACTACCAGCACCTGGCTGGCCTGGCACGGCACGCCGAGTGCGCGGGCTTCGGCGGCGAGCTGTTCACGCAACTGCGGCTCGCCTTCGCTCATGCCGTATTGGCCGATGTTGAGGGGCATGTCGTCCCAGTTCAGCGCGGGCAACATGGCTTCGGCCGGCAGGCCACCGGCAAACGACATCACTTCCGGGCGCTGGGCTGCCGCGAGGATTTCACGGATCAAGGAGCTTTTGAGGCGCGTAACACGTTCAGAGAAGGCCATAAGGTCACCGGTAGCAAAGCCTGTGGGAAATACGTCAAACTGGTTGACCGAAATTACGACGACTCGCACGGATACGTCAATATGCTTGACCTTAAAAATCCCACCGCCCAGCAAACCGCCATGGAAGCGTTCTTCTTCGGCTACCAGGCGTTTACCGCCAAGGCCGATGAGATGCTTGAGCGCCGCGGCCTGAGCCGGGTGCATCAGCGCATCGTGTTTTTTATCGCACGCTACCCGACCTTGAGCGTGAAGGAACTGCTGGAATTGCTCGGTGTGAGCAAGCAGGCGCTGAACATCCCATTGCGGCAACTGCAGGAAATGCACTTGGTGAACAGCGTTGCGTCCGAGACCGACAAGCGCAAACGCCTGCTCGAATTGACTGAGGAAGGCCTGCGTTTCGAACAGTCGTTGCGCCGTGAACAGGTAAAACTGTTGCAACGTGCGTTCAGCGAGGCGGGCGAAGAAGCGGTGGCAGGATGGCTGGCGGTCAATCAGGCATTGAGCGCGAACTAGCCCTTCGCACCGCTATTCGAAAACATTATTTGCTTTATTTGTATACAAAAGCATAATTCGCCTCGTGCGAGTTCCTGACCTATTGGTCAACAAAACCCGCCAGTACCTCAAAGCGCTGTTGCCCACATCCGTGACCGGCGCTGGAAATAACAATAAAACTCTTGAGGAGTACTCGCTGTGGATAGCCGCAAATCCGAAGCCCCTACGCTGGACATCGCCCCGCCTAATAACAGTTGGCTAGAACGCCTGTTCAAGCTCAGCTTGCATGGCACCACAGTGAAGACCGAGCTGATCGCCGGCCTCACCACCTTCATCACCATGGCCTACATCATCTTCGTCAACCCCAACATCATGGCCGACGCCGGCATCGACCACGGCGCGGCATTCGTCGCCACTTGCATCGCCGCCGCGCTGGGTTGCCTGCTGATGGGGCTGTACGCCAACTGGCCGGTGGGCCTGGCGCCGGGCATGGGCTTGAACGCGTTTTTCACCTACACCGTGGTCGGCA
The DNA here is from genome assembly GCF_013386605.1 of Pseudomonas sp. IPO3749. NCBI lineage: Bacteria > Pseudomonadati > Pseudomonadota > Gammaproteobacteria > Pseudomonadales > Pseudomonadaceae > Pseudomonas > Pseudomonas sp. IPO3749. The sequence goes on from NZ_JACARN010000063.1 coordinate 71,904, forward strand.
CCATGGGCTACACCTGGGAAACCGCGCTGGGTGCGGTGTTTATCTCTGGCGTGCTGTTCATGGGCCTGACCCTTTCCCGCGTGCGCGAATGGTTGCTCAACAGCATCCCCGTGAGCCTGCGCCATGCCATGGGCGCGGGCGTGGGTTTGTTCCTCGGGGTGATCGGCCTGAAAACCGCCGGGATCATTGTCGAGAGCCCAGCCACGTTGATCAAGCTCGGTTCGCTGCATGAACCCGCGCCACTGCTGGCGGCGGTGTGCTTCTTGTTGATCGCCATCCTCAGCTACCACCGCGTGTTCGGCGCGATCCTGATCAGCATCATCGCCGTCACCTTGGCTGGCTGGGGCCTGGACTTGGTGCATTACAACGGCATGGTGTCTACACCGCCAAGCCTGGCGCCAACCTGGATGGCCATGGATATCAAAGGTGTATTCAATGTCAGCATGATTAGCGTGGTATTTGCGTTTCTTTTTGTACACATGTTTGATACCGCAGGTACACTGATGGGCGTTGCGCAACGGGCCGGGCTGGTCAATGCCGATGGCAAGATCGACAACCTGTCCCGCGCATTGAAGGCCGACAGCGCCTCCAGTGTGTTTGGGGCGATGGTCGGTGTGCCACCGGTGACGAGTTATGTGGAAAGTGCGGCTGGCGTGGCCGCTGGCGGGCGCACCGGGCTCACTGCCGTGACCGTGGGCGTGCTGTTTGTGGCGGCGATGTTTTTTGCGCCGCTGGCAGGGATGATTCCGGCGTATGCCACTGCGGGCGCGCTGATTTATGTCGCGATGCTGATGATGGCAAGCATGGCCCATATCAATTGGGATGAAGCCACCGACAGCATTCCGGCGATCGTCACCGCGATCATGATGCCGCTGACGTTCTCGGTTGCCGATGGTATCGCCCTGGGCTTTATCACTTACGTGGCGCTCAAGACCGGCACCGGCAAGTACCGCGAGATTTCCGTGAGCCTGTGGGTGCTGTGCGCGATCTTTATCGCCAAATTCATATTTCTATAAAGGAGTAACGGATGAACCTGGAAACCTGGCTACTGTTCAGCGGCGCGGCATTGGTGGTGATCCTGATCCCGGGCCCCCTGTCATTGCTGATGATCAGCAACAGTCTCAACTACGGCCTGCGCCGCTCGTATCCAGCGTTTCTTGGTGGGGTGTTTGCCTCGATCTGCCTGTTGAGCGCTTCGGCCCTGGGCCTGGGCGCGCTGCTGCTGGCGTCGGAGCAATTGTTCAGCGCCTTGAAGATCGTCGGCGCGGTGTACCTGTTCTACCTCGCGTGGCAGAGCTGGCAGCAATCACGGCAACCGGCCAAGGCGGCAGAGGTGCCTTACAGCGCACCGGTGCCACGCTTTCGTGCACTGTTTGGCCGAGCCTTTGTATTGGGCGCCAGCAACCCCAAGGACATCCTGTTTTTTGCCGCGTTCCTGCCGCAATTCCTCCACAGTGACCAGGCCTTTTTGCCGCAGTTGCTGATCATGATTGCCACTTGGACCGTCCTCGACCTGCTGTGCAAGTTGTTCTACGGCCTGAGTGCCCACGGCGCTGCGCGTTACCTGCGTAGCGGCAAGGGTCAAAGCTGGTTCAACCGCGTGAGTGCAACGCTGTTCAGTGGCGCGGGGGTGCTCTCGCTGATCAACTTCAAGGCGTCATTTTGACGAAGTAAACACTGGGCGAAACATCCCCCGCGACAGGCCATTGGATGCCCGCCAGGATCCGGACCAAGCGTTGCTCCTGCAGCGCCATGTGGATCTCGGCGGATACAGTCGCCGTCATGTAATGCCAGTCTGCCGCGGCAATCCAGTTGTCCGTCAATCGACGGCCTAAATGCAGGTACCCCTTGTCAAACCAAGCGTAGGAAAGGTAGTACACCTGGCCTGGCGAACTGGGGTGCGTCGCGATCCCTTCTTGAGAGAACGTAGCACGACGTTTGATCCGGAACTCCCGGACAGTGAACCCTTGTGCCTCTAGCACTTCTTTGACGGCTGCACGCTGAGCGATATCTCTTTGTCCCGCAACCGCCTTGCCACCGCGATGGAGCGCTTTATCCAGCGGGAACGGTGGAACGAAGTCAACGCGATACATGCCAGGGGATGCACCCTGATAACTGATAAATGTGGTGCTCTCGCCCCGTTTGGAAGGTCGCAACAGCCTCAGCAAATCGTCCGTCTGCCCAAACCTTGCGGGAGGTGGGGGCAACCATTCGTCCAGTGTTGCTCGCAGATTGAGCAAATGCGTCGCCGTCGCAGGGCGCTGCGGGCCTGCCAACTCAACGATCCTGGCGACAACGAACTCCCGGGTTTTGCGGGTCATGGTTGGAAAGGCCTGACCCACGTACTCCGATAGTGGTCGATCGAACAGTGGTGCATGCAATCGCCATTCACCCATGGGTGAACGTGTTGCTGGAATAGGCTGATCACCTAGCGCTGTGCGGGTCCAACGATCTATATCCACATGGGCTAAAGAAACCAATGGCTCATTCTTCGTGATAAAGACGATGCGGTTCAAAGGCGCTTGAGGGCCTTGAGGCAGCAACCTGTAATAAGTACTCAACGGCCCGCTCAGGCTGGTGTTCGGGGGCGCGACGCGCAGGACATTCAAGTCAAACCCACGACCATTGATCGGGACACGAAATACGCCGGGCGCCGGGGAGCTCAATTGGCGCGTAATCGGAATGTGCATACGCCAATCCGGCCACTGGGGCGTCAACGCGCCCGATTGAAGAATCTTGTTTTCCGTCGCCGTTCGCACAATCGGCGGCCACCAGTCAGACGGCGGCTCCACCGGTGCATGCCAAGGAAGGAGGGGTTGCGAACTGGGCCCCGCTTGAGGTGCATCGGCGCCCAGCGACCATTCGCGGTCTTCCCGGATATAGAGCAGCAGTTCTCCCTCGGCCTCGCCACGCGGGCTCTTTACTCGCAACGCCGACTCATCGCCACGTCGATACACGGGATAGCGGTGCTCGCCGTCAACCAAAAACAGCTCGCCGTTTTTTACATACACGCCCTTCTCTCCCAGCCCTTGCAGCGGTAAGGCGCCTTCGGTGGAAAGGGGCTTGCTGAGGCGCTCCAACACCTTGACCGGGCGCGGCGCCGGCGGCAGTGACAAGTGGCTGCCCCGTCGATGCAGCTGGTTCAACCCACTGCGCACGCCTGCGGTCTTGGACGTTTTGGGCCCTGGTACGAATAAGCTCAGCAGGTCGATAAACACCATCAACGTCAGGAACGCCACATCCACCGCGTCCTCGGGGCGCCGGCTGTGGTGGTAGCGCTTGGCGGCCAGAAACAGTTCATACAGCCCGACCACCGTGCCAAGCAGTGGCACAAAAGACAGAATGCCGCGCAACGAGGCGTTCCATTGATCGCCAAGGCGCTGTTCACGGTAACGCGCCAGCGTCGCACCAGGCGTGGCTCGGGCATGGGCGCGTTGTTGGATTTCGAGCATGTGGGCGTGGGCGAGCAGTGCCTGGATATCGCTGTGTGCGGCCGGAACGAAATCCAGCCATGCCGTGGGGGCAGCGTCGATTTGCTCCTGGATATGAGCCTCGATGGCCTGCACGTCGGCAACGGGTAGGGTGTGTTTGATCTTGAATTCGCGAACCAGTCGATGGATCGCCTCGGTCGCCTCAAGTACGACGTTGCCAAATCTTGGCGTCGGCAAGAACCTGATCTGCAGTCCTGAAGGCATGGGCAAGGCGCCACGGCCGGGATAACTGGCCAACGCCTCGTGTTCCCAACCGGGCGCCACCCTGTATGCCAGCTCCTTGACACCGCCAGGCATGGCATTCAATTGATGCAATGCCGTCCTCGCCCGCTCCCACGTGCTGAACTCGGCCAGCACCGGAAAAACCGTCGCAGACGGCCAATACACCAGACACAGCAGGTTGAGCTGGTCGATGATCACCAGCACACCGGCGACATGCCGATCATGTTGCATCGTGTAGCCGCGCAGGCGCACAAAGGACAGGCTGATCTGGTGGCCGTTTTTGTACAGGTCGGCAGGTAAACGGGCCGACAATGCCGTGTTGAACAAGCTTTGGCCTGCCGCCGAGAGACCCTGCCGCGTGGCCGAATACAGCTGCATGCTAGCCAGGTGCTGCGTAGTCCGGTCAATCAACGGCCGGGAAAGCCCGGTGGGCGCCGGACGGAATGCACGCTGGATCAACGCGTCGTATTGACCGCCAATGTCCAGTGCCGACAATGTCTTGATCAAATAGCGCGGATTCAATCGCTCTTTCAACTCCGGCTGCAGGTAGCGCGCCCGGTTCAAGCGCCATTGCGTCCAGGGCGCCTGGGCGTCGAGGTTATGCAGGGCCAGTTCCAACAGGCTAAAGGTGGTGCGTTCGGAGCTGACGATCTTTTTGACGTGACGATCACCCACCACGCATTGACTGGAAAACCAGCCGCAATATTGAGAGCCGACATCATCGGGCATATTCAACAGCGGCTTATCCACATCCAGTTCCGGATAGAACCCATCCTGTGTCAGTTGCTGCACCAACAGCCCGCGGGCAAACCCATGCAACGACGGCAGGATTTGCCATAGACGGCTTTCCTGCGCCAGCGCGCTGGATACATAGCGGCGCTGCAAGCGCTGGTAGGGTTTACGCTGGTCCGCCGTGGCCGCGGCAAGCCACGCCGGTTGGCTTTTCCCCTGCTCGGCGGCGAACCGCATGAACGCCACATTGGCCAGGGCCAGCGTGCGGCTCTGATTAATCGGTACGCTCAGATGCTCGCGTAGCTCTTGCGCCAAGAGCGTTCGCCCCAAGGAAGCATCACTGACTTCACTGAATAACCGGCCAGGCTCATCCAGGCGTTTGTGCAGTCGGGCATGGTGCTCAACCTGCGTCTTGAAATCTTCATACAACACATCGTGGTCCACAGCGCTGTAGCCCACGTGCACCGACTTGGCCAGGCTAAAGCGTGCGGCAGAACGTACATCGCGGCCGATGCAACGCCACAACACCGAACTGTCACGGCTACCGAAGCTTGCGCGCAGCCCTTGGGACAAACGTTCCAGCTGCTCGAATACCGCCAGCCCGCCCAACTCGCCGCCCACCACCAAGACGACCGGCTGGCGCAGATTAGGCTCGGCCAGGGCACGGACAGTGGTGACCACAAATACGCTCATCAGGCGGTAGGCATTGTCTGGATGGTTGCCCACTGATACCTGCAACACCCGCGTGTCACTGTTGCCGCGCTGCGTCGCCAAGGGTGTGTTGATGACTTCCAGCAATCGGTCCAAGTGCACTTGCTTGATCAACCCAAGCCGGTGCTCAAGCTGCGCCGCCAGTCGCCAGGCCCGGCGCTGGGCGTTCAAGATCAGCGATGCGCGCTTAGAGCCACCGTCGGGACGCTCAAGCCAGAAGCTCGCGTCGAATAACCTAGCGTCTGCTGACTGAAGCCATTGGTTCACGGTCTCAACTTGGGTCTGGTGGTCTTTTTCAAGGGCCAGGAACGCTGGGTAGGCATCGCTGTGCTGGCGCAAATCTTTGTCCATCCACAGCGCCAGCAATGCGTTTTCATAGCGGCGCAGCTGCCGGTCGCCCCCCTTGCGCGGCAGGTCAGGGGACTGGCTCCCCAATACAATCTCGTGCTGGCGCCGCTGCCGGTCCCACTCCAGCAAGGCATCCAGACTCTTTCCGAACGGCAGGCCACGGCTCATGCGCTTGCGGCCCTTTTCGATAAACCCCAGCAACCGCGAGGCCCTGCGACTCGGCAGCGGGGTTCCCGACGCTGACGGCGCGGTGTAATCGAGCGACAACACCGCCCCCCATTCATTCTTCCATTGCTCGTCGAGCAAGGCTTGCGCACTGTGCGCCAGGGCGTCCTCCTGCACCATCACACCCGGCTGCAGCGGGATGTTCGCCTGACGCTTGAGCGGCAGGTAGTGCCAGGACTCACTCAGCAACGACCTCTGCACCCGTTCAGGCAAGTCCTGCTGTGCCTGACGCCAGGAACGAAACTCATGAAACGCACACAGCAACCCCGGCAGGTAAATAACCTGGGGCCCGTCCGCCGCCCCCGTTCGGTAAATGTGCAACGCTCCGGGAATCACCAGCGCACCGACGCTGGCATGGGGCCAGGCCAGCGTCCCCACTTGCACCGTGGCCCAGGCGCCGCCCGCACGCTGCCGCGCTTCGGCGCTGGGGGCGTCCACCAGTTGCTTGACCATCGCGTAGCCAGCTGGGGAGAGTTGAAACACCTGGTGGGCGAGAAAAGCCTGGTCGGCAAACGCGGTCTTGCGCAATTCAGCCCAGCGCTCCCGACGTGAGCGCCAGGAGCCAGGGGCAAGATGCTCCCAGTAACCTTTCATGGCGGCGTTGATCCTGGCTGGCAGATTGAGCTTGCTGACACGTGACAGCGCCTCCCAGGCATTGAAGGGCAATGCACGCTCGGGATCACCGGCAAGGCTCAGTGCCGTGAAGTGATGGAGGTTGATCGGCACACCGGGGTCACGAAACAGTGCCAGGGTTCGGTCCATCAGGCTGTCGACCTGGCGCGCGGGCTGCGGCGGTAGCGGCTCGCGAAACAGCAGGGTGTCCGGGTCCAGGGCAAACGCTTCGCGCAAGGCGTGGCGGATCACTGAGAGAATGCGCGGCGCCCGCCCTGCCAGCTCACCCAACTGTTTTGTGGTGTGCAGATAGCGCGCCTGGGTGGCATGCCACTGATTGATCGAGCGACTGGGCTGGGCCGCGCTGTTCAGGCGCCGCGTCAACCGCGTGCGAATCGCCGTCAGGCGTTCGTCCTGGGTAATGTCAGGGTCGTCGAAATCAAAGGGGGCAGGATCGGGTGTTTCGGTGCTCATGGCGGCATCTTCACGGCTGAAAAAAAACCGAGCCTAGGTAATCACCGTTTTGTCGGTGCGTTACATAAGTGCCAGACGAAAAAAAGCCCGCAGTGTGGGCGGGCGAAAAACCAACGAAGAGCTTTGGGGGTGTGAAGCAAGGTGACGCTAGCTACCGCGATAGGTGGAGTAGCTGTAGGGCGAAATCAGGAGTGGGACGTGGTAGTGATCCTGTTCGGCGCTGATGCCGAAGCGCAGAACCACTACATCCAGGAAGGCCGGTTCAGGCAGTTGCACACCACGGGCGCGGTAGTAGTCGCCGGCGCTGAATTGCAACTGGTACACGCCACTGCGGTAATCATCGCCTTGCAACAAGGGCGCGTCGCAGCGGCCGTCGCTGTTGGTCAGCGTAGTGGCAACCAGCTCAAGCTGCGCGCCTTCGACGCGGTACAGCTCAACCTTGATTGCGCTGCCGGGGCAGCCATGTGCGGCATCCAAAACGTGTGTGGTCAAACGTCCCATGGCGTCTACGCGCCTCCCGTAGTCAGTAGAAGAGTGATCCGCACTTTTTCAGGGCAGCGAAAAAGTCGGCGATGGCTGATTAAGACACTTTTTAAAAAAATTGTACACAATAAAAATCACAAACCTTTGAATCCGCCTACCGCCATTGCTCAGCAGGGCAATTGACCCGTTATCCTTGCTTTTAAAAGACCTTTTGTCCATTAGCTGACCAACCAGGCAAGTTTCTTGCTACACCATTCATCTAGAGCCCTGCAGAAAAAATGCAGAAATGTAGGCTTACAAAGTGCGCGATAAGTTGTATACAATCACTCATCGCTAACACGACGAACAAGAAGGAAGACTGCAGTGAGCGCTGACTACCCACGCGACCTGATCGGTTACGGCAGTAACCCTCCTCACCCCCACTGGCCGGGCAAGGCGCGCATTGCGCTGTCTTTCGTACTCAACTACGAAGAAGGTGGCGAGCGCAATATCCTGCACGGCGACAAAGAGTCCGAAGCCTTCCTCTCGGAAATGGTCTCGGCCCAGCCGCTGCAAGGCGCACGCAACATGAGCATGGAGTCGCTGTACGAATACGGCAGCCGTGCCGGCGTGTGGCGCATCCTCAAGCTGTTTAAAGAATTCGATATCCCGCTGACCATCTTCGCCGTGGCCATGGCCGCCCAGCGTCACCCGGATGTGATCCGTGCAATGGTCGAGGCTGGCCATGAGATCTGCAGTCACGGCTACCGCTGGATCGACTATCAGTACATGGACGAGGCCCAGGAGCGTGAGCACATGCTCGAAGCCATCCGCATCCTCACCGAGCTGACCGGCGAGCGCCCACTGGGCTGGTACACCGGCCGCACCGGCCCGAATACGCGGCGCTTGGTGATGGAGGAAGGCGGTTTCCTCTACGACTGCGACACCTACGACGACGACCTGCCCTACTGGGAACCCAACAATCCCACCGGCAAGCCGCATTTGGTGATCCCCTACACCCTGGACACCAACGATATGCGCTTCACCCAGGTGCAGGGTTTCAACAAGGGCGATGACTTTTTCGAGTACCTCAAGGACGCGTTCGACGTGCTCTACGCCGAAGGCGCTGAGGCGCCGAAGATGCTCTCCATCGGCCTGCACTGCCGCCTGATCGGCCGCCCGGCACGCCTGGCGTCGTTGAAGCGTTTTATCGAATACGTCAAAGGTCACGAACAGGTGTGGTTCACTCGCCGAGTGGACATTGCCCGTCACTGGCATGACACCCACCCTTTCAAGGGAGCCGCCAAATGACTGCGTTCCAGACCCTGAAACCCTCGACCCTGAGCCGCGATGAATTCGTCGCAGCCTTCGCCGATATCTACGAACATTCGCCATGGGTGGCCGAAAAGGCCTTCGACCTGGGCCAGGATCCCTCGATTGATGAAATCGAAACCCTGCACCAGCGTATGAGCGACATCCTGTTGAGCGCCGATCATGCCAGCCAGCTGGCCCTGATCAACGCTCACCCGGACCTGGCCGGCAAAGCTGCCGTCCAGGGCCAACTCACCCAAGCCAGCACTGATGAACAGGCTGGCGCGGGGATTCACCAATGCACGGCCGAAGAGTTTTCTCGCTTCACCGAGCTGAACGATGCCTACAAGGCCAAGTTCAAGTTTCCCTTCATCATGGCGGTAAAAGGCAGCAACCGGCACCAGATCCTGGCCGCGTTCGAAACGCGCATCCACAACTCGGTGGACACCGAGTTCAAGTGTGCACTGGCCGAGATCAACAAGATCGCGTTGTTCCGATTACTGACCCTCTAAACGACCATCCCCAGCCACTCTCTCTAAGGCAGACAAGAAGAATGAAAGCTTACGCCGTACCTTTCGAAAAGTTCGTCAACCTGGCCGACGCCCGCCTGGGCACCAAGATTCTTTCGGTGACCGATGACTGGTTCGCCGACGCCAACCGCCTGTTCCAGCCGACCCCGGCCGTGTGGAAGGAGGGCGTTTTCGATGACAACGGCAAGTGGATGGACGGCTGGGAGTCGCGCCGCAAGCGCTTCGAAGGCTACGACAGCGCTGTGATCCGCCTGGGTGTGCCGGGCAGCATCAAAGGCGTGGACATCGACACTTCATTCTTCACCGGCAACTTCCCGCCGTCGGCCTCCCTGGAAGCCTGCTTCCTGACCTCGGGCGACCCGGATGACAACACCCAGTGGGTGGAAGTGCTGTCGGCCGTCGAGCTGCAAGGCAACAGTCACCACTACCACGAGATCAACAACGACCAGGCGTTCAGCCACCTGCGTTTCAACATCTACCCGGATGGCGGCGTGGCCCGTCTGCGCGTGTACGGCGTGCCGTTCCGCGATTGGTCCTCGGTGGGCGACAACGAACAGGTCGACCTGGCTGCTGCACTCAACGGTGGTCGCGCCCTGGCCTGCTCCGATGAACACTTCGGTCGCATGAGCAACATCCTCAACCCAGGCCGTGGCATCAACATGGGCGACGGCTGGGAAACCGCGCGTCGTCGTACACCAGGCAATGACTGGGTGATCGTCGCCCTGGGCCATCCGGGCGAGATCGAGAAGATCATCGTCGACACCCTGCACTTCAAGGGCAACTACCCGGACACCTGCTCGATCCAGGGCGCTTTCGTGAAAGGCGGCACCGACAGCCAGATCGAAACCCAATCGCTGTTCTGGCGCGAACTGCTGCCGGCACAGAAACTGGAAATGCACGCCGAACACACCTTCGCCGAGCAGATCAAGGCTCTGGGGCCGATTACCCACATCCGCTTGAATGTGTTCCCGGATGGCGGTGTGAGTCGCCTGCGGGTCTTCGGTAAAGTTTCGAAGTAATCGCTAAACCTGTAGTGAGCGGGCTTGCCCCGCGCTGGGGCGCGAAGCGGCCCTGATTTTGGGGCGGCTACGCAGCCCAGCGCGGGACAAGCCCGCTCACTACAAAAGCAAGCAGATCAAACAACACAAAATTCGGATAAGAAGACAGCCATGCGCACACTCGTGATCGAACCCCTGACCAAAGAAGCCTTCGCCCCTTTCGGAGACGTTATCGAAACCGATGGCAGCGATCACTTCATGATCAACAACGGGTCGACCATGCGCTTCCACAAACTGGCGACGGTGGAAACCGCTACGCCTGAGGACAACGCCATCATCAGCATCTTCCGCGCCGACGCGCAGGACATGCCGCTGACCGTGTGCATGCTGGAACGACACCCGCTGGGCAGCCAGGCTTTCATACCGCTGCTCGGCAACCCCTTTCTGATCGTGGTCGCGCCACTTGGCGATGAACCTGTATCGGGCTTGGTCCGCGCCTTCGTCACCAACGGCAGGCAGGGCATTAATTACCATCGCGGCGTCTGGCACCACCCGGTGCTGACGATCGAAAAGCGGGATGACTTCCTGGTGGTTGATCGCAGTGGCACAGGCAATAACTGCGATGAGCATTTTTTCAAAGAGGATGAGCGTTTGATCCTCGCCCCCCACCAATAAGAGAAGGTCTGATCACCCGACAACAAGGGTGACAGGCGAGAGGTAAAGACTGTGGAAGCACATTTGATGGAATGGCTGAACCTGAGCGTGCGCTGGGTTCACATGATCACGGGCGTCGCGTGGATCGGCGCTTCTTTCTACTTCGTCTGGCTGGAAAACAACCTCAATCGCGTCAACCCCAAGAGCGGCCTGGCCGGTGACTTGTGGGCGATCCACGGTGGCGGCATCTACCACCTGGAAAAATACAAACTGGCCCCGCCGACCATGCCGGACAACCTGCATTGGTTCAAATGGGAAGCCTATTTCACCTGGATGTCGGGCATTGCGCTGCTGTGCGTGGTGTTCTACTGGAACCCGACCTTGTACCTGCTGGCTCCGGGCAGCAGCCTCAGTGGTCCGGAAGGCGTGCTGCTGGGCATTGGCTCACTGTTCGCCGGCTGGTTCATCTACTCCTTCCTCTGCGACTCGGCCCTGGGCAAGCGCCCCGCCCTGCTCGGCTTCATCCTGTTCGTACTGTTGATTGCCGCCGCGTACGGCTTCAGCAAAGTGTTCAGTGGCCGTGGTGCCTACCTGCACGTGGGTGCGGTGATCGGCACCATCATGGTCGGTAACGTGTTCCGCATCATCATGCCGGCGCAACGCGCGTTGGTGGCGGCAATCGCGGAGAACCGCACGCCGGACCCGGCACTGCCAGCCAAGGGCTTGCTGCGTTCGCGCCACAACAACTACTTCACCTTGCCGGTGCTGTTCATCATGATCAGCAACCACTTCCCGAGCACCTACGGCAGCCAATACAACTGGCTGATCCTGGCCGGTATCGCGGTGGCGGCGGTGTTGGTACGGCATTATTTCAACACCCGTCACAACAGCCAGAAGTATGCGTGGACCTTGCCGGTGGGCGCGTTGGCGATGATTTGCCTGGCGTACGTCACCGGACCAAAACCGGTGTCGACCGCTCCGGAAGTGGCCAAGGCGCCTGCCGCCATCGAGTACCAGCCATTGCCGGAAACGGCGTTGGGCGGTGGCTTGAAACCTGCTGCGCCTGCCGCACCCGCGGCACCTGCGGCTGAACCGGCACCGGCCCAGGCCACTACTGATTTCGGCCAGGTGCACAGCGTGATCGAGCAGCGTTGCACCGTGTGCCATTCGGCCAAGCCCACCAGCCCGCTGTTCAGCACCGCACCGGCTGGGGTGATGTTTGATACACCGGCACAGATCCAGCAACAGGCCGCGCGCATTCAAGCGCAGGCCGTGGCGAGCCAGATCATGCCGTTGGGTAACATCACCCAGATGACCCAGCAGGAACGGGATCTGATTGGCACTTGGATCAATCAAGGAGCCCGTACTAACTAACGATGTCCTGT